>CAZPIS010000073.1:0-7836 GCA_964586745.1 uncultured Ruminiclostridium sp. | reverse complement strand
TTGCTACACTGTGCTCCGTTTAAATGACAACGTTAGTTCGCATTATTCTTAATATGAGCTCGCGAATATCAAGAAAGTTGCCGTTGCGGTAGCAGGGCAATTTTCTTATAATATACAATATAAGCATGAATTAACTGGCATTTTAATCTGGTTCTTGACCGGTTTGAAATGATATACTACTTTGTAATAGGATGTGTTTTATTAACAATAGCATTACCATGCAAATTAGGAGATTAAAATGATTATTGAAACCAGCAGACTTATCCTTCGTCCGTGGCAGGCTGAGGATGCCCAAGAGCTATATCAATACGCAAAGGACCCTCAGATTGGCCCGATTGCAGGCTGGCAAACGCATACATCAGTGGAAAACAGTCTTGAAATAATCCGCGATGTGCTGTCTGCGCCCGAGACCTATGCGGTTGTTCTAAAAGAAATTAATAAGCCTGTCGGCAGCATAGGCATAATGTTTAAAGATAACGGCCATGCTCCGATGTCTGATACCGAAGCAGAAATCGGATATTGGATTGGTGTCCCCTATTGGGGGCAAGGTCTTATACCCGAAGCAGTGAGGGAATTACAGCGTCACTGTTTTGAGAATTTAGGATGCACCGGCATCTGGTGCGGATATTATGACGGAAATACCAAAACAAAACGAGTACAGGAAAAGTGCGGCTTTATCTTTCATCATACCGAAACAGATGTACCCTGTGAACTTATGGGCGATATTCGCACTGAGCATTTTACTTATATAAGCAAAGAAGCTTGGTTAAACAACAGAAAATCGGTGTGAAATAATCTTTCTCACCATTTGTTTAATTAAAGCTTACATATACAATTATCCTATAATCAACAGGCTTAGTCCCATTACTATCATGCCGCATATTAATCCCAATATAGCCAGATGATGCTCGCCATATTCTCTTGCCGAGGGTAACAGCTCGTCAAAGGATATAAACACCATAATTCCAGCGATTGATGCATATATAATGCCAAACACAACATCATTTAGAAAAGGTGACAAAATCAAAAATGCCACTATGGCCCCGATAGGCTCAGCAAGACCTGATAATAGAGACATGTAAAATGCCTTCTTTTTATCACCTGTAGCACAGTAAATAGGCAATGCCACAGAAATACCCTCAGGAATATTGTGTATTGCAACCGCGACGGCGATAGCAATACCCAAGGAAAGCTCGTTCATCCCTGAAACAAATGTAGCAAGACCTTCCGGGAAGTTATGGATTGTAATTGCCAAGGCTGCCATTTTCCCTGTCTTTATAAGCTTCTGCGAATTCTGGCCAAAGCCGCATACGTCAAGCTGTTCAATACTATGCGGTTCGTGTGGGTTTTCTTTTTCCGGAACCAACTTATCTATAATCCCAATTAAAAATATTCCCATAAAAAATGCAATAAAGGTCACCCATTCACCTTTTGAACCAGGATACGCTTTTTGCAAAAAGTGTTTGGCTTCCGGCAAAATTTCAACAAACGAAACATAAATCATAACACCTGCCGAAAATCCGAGAGCTATAGACAATACCTTTTTATTAACTTTTTTAAAAAGTAATAGTATTAGGCCGCCGATTCCTGTGGAAAGGCCTGCAAAGATTGATAGGCCGATGGCAGCAATTACATTGTAGTTCATCAAAAATCCCCCTGTAGAATTTATAATTAAACATCCTCACCATTTGTAAGCCTCTCGGCCTGATCTGTAGTAATTAGTGCATCAATCAGCTCATCCATATCACCGTTTATAAACTGCTCAATTTGATAAAGAGTAAACCCTATACGATGATCGGTAACCCTTCTTTGCGGAAAATTATAGGTCCTAATTCTCTCGCTTCGATCTCCTGTTCCAACCTGGCTTTTTCTGTTTTCTGCCAGCTCCGAATCATGCTTTTCCCTCTCAATCTCATAAAGCTTGGCTTTCAATACTCTCATGGCCTTATCTTTATTTTTGTGTTGTGAGCGTTGATCCTGACAGGTTACAACAATTCCCGACGGAATATGTGTAATACGAATAGCCGACGATGTCTTGTTAATATGCTGGCCTCCGGCACCGGATGCCCTGTATGTGTCTACTTCTATATCGTTCGGATTGATTTCAACATCACCTACATCCTCTGCTTCGGGTAAAACCGCTACTGTCGCCGTAGAGGTGTGTATTCTTCCGCTGGATTCTGTTGTCGGTACTCGTTGAACCCGATGCACCCCACTTTCAAACTTTAGCCGGCTGTATGCACCCTTTCCCTCAATCTCAAAAACAATTTCCTTAAATCCCCCGATTTCAGTCGGATTGGAATCAATAATGCTTGTCTCCCATCCCTTGCTTTCGGCATAATGAGTGTACATTCTAAAAAGCACAGCGGCAAAAAGAGCCGCTTCATCTCCTCCTGCTCCTCCACGGATTTCAACAATGACATCCTTATCATCATTAGGATCCTTTGGCATCAGAAGAATTTTCAGCTCTCTTTCTGTACGTTCAATACCATCCTTTGAGTCGCTTATCTCAGCTTCAATCATTTCTTCCAGATCCTTATCAGGCTTTTCTGCAAGCATTAATTCCGATTCTTCCAATGCCTTTAAAAACCCCTTATACTCCCGGAATTTCTCCACTATTTCAGACAACTCAGAGTGCTCCTTCATAAGCTTCAAATACTGTTCTTGATTATTCATTACCGAAGGATCGGCCAGCCTCATATTTAATTCTTCAAAACGGTTTTCTATGGCTTCAAGTCTTTCAAACATGCAGTTTTAACTTCTCCTTATTTCAAGCCTTTGCTTCAGCTTATCAATATTTGTATTGGCAATCAGTTCCTCCGGATAACCGAAATTTTTTATTAACTCAATTGCCTCGTCTGCTTCTCCGATATGGGTATGAAAATGAGCATCACTGTTAATAATAATGTATACCTTATATTTATAGCATTCCTCCAGAAGCCTCTTATAGTTTTCCTCTGCATTTACCCTGAAGGATTTGGGCTTCAAAGAGGAATTATTAACCTCAACCATTACCCCGCTATCCGCGGCAGCTTTAGCCAATTCTTTATAATTAAGCTCAATTCGCGAATCATCAGGATGACCGATAATGTTGACATAACTATTTTCTAAGCTCTTAATAACAGCCTGGGTATTCTCGTTAACTGTTGATGGCTTGAGACATGGAATATGAAAGCTCGAAATTACTATATCCATTTCCTTTAGAGTTACTTCTTTTGCATCAATTAAACCATCATTGCCTATAATATTTGCTTCAATCCCTTTTAGAATTTCAACCCCATGAAGATAATCGGGAATAACTTTCAAATTATCGAAATGAAAAAAATGAGGGCCGCCCGGCATGGTCGGTCCGTGATCGGTCATACCTATAAGCTCAAGACCTTTTTCAGACGCTTCCTTGGCATATTCGTTTATAGTGCTGTATGCATGTCCACTGTTAACGGTGTGGAAATGACAGTCTGCAACAAGTTTCATTTATTCACATCCTATTTCTCGGTTTAAATTTAAAAACAACATTACAATTATACCTAATGAAAAGCAAAATGGAAACTGTCTTCGGCTTATTTTGTTCTATTCTTTTGCTTTATATAATACTATATACACATTCTTGTGTAATAGCAGCAATTTGAAAACCCGATGTTTTCACGAAGCGCTAAATCGTTGCAGGTAGCTGCCGCTAAACTTGATAACATGTATATGACAATAAACAGCGAAAGAGCTATAGACATCTAATATCCATAGCTCTTAATAAATACAAGGATTTGCTGCTTATTCGATATTAATTTTTCTTGTTTTTTGCTCCTCTTCTGACTTAGGAAGGTTAACAACCAAAATTCCGTCTTTATATGAGGCTTTTACCTTTTCGTTGTCAATATTATTAACATTAAAGCTTCGTCTGTAAGAGCCTCTTTGCCGTTCCTTATATATGTAGCCTTCACTTTCTTCATCTTTTTCTTGCTTGATATCTACCCCGAGCGTCAAAACATCGTCATGTAAATCAATTACAATATCCTCTTTGTTAACACCCGGCAGCTCGGCCTCTATGATATATTCCTTGTCTGTTTCCCTTACATCCGCCTTAATTGGTGTTGTCATTGAAGAAACTCTTGCAAAAAACGGGTCTCTGAAAAAATCTTCAAAAAATCTGTCGATACCAAATAAATCGTCTTTTCTTGTCAAACCGCCATTTTTTCTTGAATACGGAACAATGTTGAACATAAAAAACACCTCCAATAAATTAACTTGCCTGAACATTTGACTTTCTTTGACCTTAGCTTAATTTTACAAGTCAATTAATAATTAATCAAGTTTGATTTTGACTTTCTTTGACCTTAGTTTTATCCATTAATTCAAATTATCTGTGTTTTTCTCTCGATATCTCTTTATTTCTTCTGTTGTTGTCCCTTTCCTCCCCAACGCTTCAAATCTTCTCCTTTTATAATTCCCATTAATAAGAATACTGTTATTATTGAGACTATAGTAATACATACAGCCAAAAGCAAGCTAAATCTCCTTGTCATAACCATAAAAGCAGACATTTGCTTAATCAATTTTGCTATGATTGAACCGATCAGAGCTGCTGATAAAGGCTTTATAATCCATTCCCCAACATCAATAGATATACCGGTAAGCTTGGAAATAGTCTTGTAATTTAAGCTTATAACAATGATACTTCCTGCTATGACAGCATAAATATAAGCACTCACCCCCCAAACAGGCATAAAGAACCATATGAAAACCAGCCTTGCAATGCTACCCATTAATGTATTAATAAGCATAGAACGCTCTTTAGCAAGACCATTTAAAATACCCAGCATAGTATGCTGCAGGTAAAGAAATACTCCTGTAAATGCGAGTAAGTGTAAAATATCTCCGACATTTTTTCCGGGGTATACAAGCTCAGCCAACTCGTAACTGCAGGATGCAAAGAAAGATGAAAAAACTAAGCCCATTATAATGGTTAATTTAATTGACTGAGAAATTTGTCTGTTTGCGACACCATATTTTTTTGAAGCTACGGCGTTAGCAATTGCAGGTACTAATGCAGTTGCCAATGCCATGGGCAACATAGAAGGAAAAAAAACCAACGGCGAGGCCATTCCTGTCAATCTGCCAAACGCTTCCAGACTTTCTTGAAAGTTAAGGCCATAATGCATAAGCCTCTGGGGTATTAAAAGACTTTCGGCTGTGCCTATGGTCGAAAGCACAAGGCGGTTTGCCGAAATTGGCAAGGAAGTTTTGCATATTTTTTTAATGGACGCTATAGTGCTTTCGCCATAATTATGCTGCTTTTTCTCGGTCTTGATTTTTCTTATTAAAAAAGCAAGATACACGACCAATACATTGGCACACTCACCTATCAGCATAGCTAAAACAGCTAATAAGCACATCCTTTCCATACCTTTACCTTTAAAACTGCCATAAAAAATTAGTACAAACGAAAGTTTAACTATTTGTTCAAAAATCTGCCCTATAGAATTGGGCAGCATTTCCTGTCTACCGTAAAAATATCCTTTATATGCAGAAGCTGCAGCTATGGGAGGTACTAGAATGAGTATCCAAAATAATGAGTCCTTGGTTCTGATATCACCTGTTGTTCCCAACACTAAAGTGTCTAAATTTAACAGCAATATGCCGCATACTATAATCCCTGCCCCCAAAACAAGACCGGCTGAAAGTGTTACTATTTTACTTCCTGTACGGCTTAATCCCTTTGCACTTTCTTCGGCCACAAACCTTGAAACTGAGATAGAAATTCCCGCCGAGAGCACCAAAACCAGAAGTGAGTATATTGGTGTCATAAGCTGATAAAGGCCTAATCCTTCAGTCCCTATACTATTCGCAATAAAAATCCTGTATGCAAATCCGATTGCCTTTACTATAAATCCTGTAGCTGTAAGCATAGCCGCGTTATACTTAAGCGATCGCCGAGCCATTTATTATCTCCAAGCTTTTTTCTGTGTCCTTTAATTTTATGAGGAGTAGATATTGGTTATGATTTTCGCATCATATATCCATTCATATGTAAATATTGTGTAAATTTTGTTAAATAAATCCTTCAATTACCTATTTTTATGTGATAAAATATTTCCATCCATTAATAAATTTTGGGAGGATTTAATCATGAACTTCAAAAAGCTACTAAGCCTGTTGCTTATATTCTGTTTGATTTTTAGTTTCGTCGCATGCGGAAGCAAAGATAATGATGACGACGATGACGGAAGTTCCCAATCAAGTTCACAAAAAGATGATGATGATGATGACGATGATAAAGACGATAAAGATGATGATGACAAAGACGACAATGATGATGACAAAGACGACAAAGACGATGATGACAAAGACGACAATGACGGCAAGGACGACAATGATGATGACAAAGACGCTAAAGATGAAGACAACAAAGATGATGATGTCTTTTCCAAATATGAAGAAGTTGACCTCCCCAAAGGCTATCCTGAAGATAAATACCCAATATATAAAGACAGTCGTGTTTGGTTTGCTATCGTAGATAAATCAAGCGGTTTAGAAAAGTTTAGTGTAAGTGTGATATGCAAGGAAGAACCTACGAAAGTAAGTGACTATTATCATAATCTTATTAAAGATTCTGAAGATTTCCAGGATTTGTCTATGGCTGATGTATACATGTACACGGGCAAATACGAGGGTTACCAATATACAATTTCATGCGCAAACGAAAATGCAAGTGAAGAAAATGGTTATACTCTGTTAACAATAATGCTTGATACGTTACCATCAATTGAAGGCTTATTGGAAAGCCTTAATGAAGGAGAGCTTCCCGAAAACTACCCCGCCGATAAATTCCCAATAATCGATGGTGCCGCTATTTCTAACGCATCTGAGTCTGAAAGTGGTGGCTTAGTTTCCTATGATCTTAACCTATACACAGATAAGAGCCATAAGGAAATTTTAGCTTTCTATGAGGAAGCTATCGGAGAAATAACTAATAAGTCCAAATCAAGCTCTACAGAAGACTTCAGCCTTAGCGGGGAAGCCCATGGATATGAATTCGATATTAATGGACGATCAACCGAAAAAGACGGCATTGATTTAACAGAATACTGGATTTCTCTATATCCTCTGTCCGAATAAGCTTTTTTAATAATTAATCAGGGATCGGAGAATTCCGATCCTTTTTTGTTTATATTTTTATTTCCCGGCCTTATTTTTTATCACCGGTAATAATGATAATGACGAATCATTCCGGCTACATATTATCCTTCAGAAATCAACTTCAGCATTCGTTAATTTTACAGCTGGTTTACCTGCACTTATTTTGATATTGAACATACTTCATTTTTCTTATAGAATTAATAATATGTTCAACTATATAAGTTGAATAATATAATAGATAACGTATTCTTTCTTCGGATAAGATTTGTTCGCTTATTTCTTTGCTGCTTTTGTATTATATTTATTATCTACAGAAAGGGAAAAGTCAATGTATAAAATCGTTAGAAAAGATACCTTAAACACTCAGGTTAAGCTGCTTGAAATAGAAGCACCTTACGTTGCACGCAAAGCCGAACCCGGCCAGTTTATTATTCTTCGTGTAGATGAAGATGGTGAACGTATCCCATTCACTATAGCTGATTATGATAGAGAAAAGGAAACAATCACAATAATTTATCAGATTGTAGGTTACTCTACTAAACAGCTTGCTAAGTTAGAAGAAGGAGACTATATCACTGACTTCGTAGGTCCTCTTGGTGTTGCAACCCATACCGAAGGCATTAAGAAGGTATGTATCGTGGGCGGCGGCGTAGGCTGTGCAATCGCTATGCCTGTAGCACAGGAATTCCACAGACTGGGCGC
>CAZPIS010000072.1:0-8014 GCA_964586745.1 uncultured Ruminiclostridium sp. | reverse complement strand
CCTCCGGCAGTTCACTTAATCGGCTGCCCTTTCAGAAGCGGGCATCCGCATCTTGGACAAAAATTATTACGTGCATCATTAACCTGTTGGCATTTAACGCAGAACAAGATTTCATCCTTAGCTTTATCATATTTTTCAATTGCAGATATATGTTTATTACCATGAAAATGAACGTAATCGCCTATTGTAAAATAATCAAATCTGGTTAAGTCTTCCTTGAATGATTTTTCTTTAATACTTCCGTCTGTAAGTCTGAAAACAACCATATGTTCGGTATAGCTTTCATTTCTGTAACCATCTGCTACTTTGACCCTTCTCGTCCTTTGGTCAATTCTCTTATCCTCCACCCGACCATCCCAGTCCGGTTTACTTCTTCCTGAAAAAAATAAAAACACCAGACAAAACAGCCATAGAACTCCGATAATAACCGCTAAAACCGTTATTCCTTCTTTATCAAGACTGATGTCACCGGTTGCCAGCATAATAACCGGTATAATAATGGAAAGGCCCCCTACCCAAATAAAGCTGTATTTACGGTAGTTACGGTCATATTTTGCAAATCTTGAATCGTTTGTTTTGTCCGACCAGCCAATCCCCCCTGCCCCCAACGCAGAAGAACCCCCATATTTTTTCTTTTCCGAATACCACGAACCGCAATCGGGACATTTCATTTTACCCTTTTCAATTCGTTCTCCACAATTTGAGCAGAAAAAATTGCCGTAACCAATAAATTTTTTTTCCAAATAAACTCACCCTCTCCCTCATTTTGAACACCAATATATTTAATTTATAAATCGATAGTATGTTCTGTTAAGTAAATGATAATTAGGGATTAATGACAAATATAAAACTGTTATTGAATCCTATTATAGCATAAGTTAAAATTACAGACAGGAGTTATTACAGAGGAGTGAATACTGATGAAACAAATGCCGTTTATTACAATAATAATTATATTTTGTTTATTATTTGCAGGCTGTGTTCCCAAGAGCTTTGATGGTCCCCCCGATCCGGGTACTCCGGAACCCCCTCCGCATAACGGAAGCTTCATCAGCGATTACGGAACCATGACTTTTAACGGGGATGGAAAAACTGTATATATAGATTTTTCTCCAGAATTTCTTGAAGTATTGGATAACCCTCCAAATGAAGAAACTTATGAGTATGCCTTCCTATGGTATAACTTTGGCCTCTGCAGATACGATACAGCTTCAGAATTTAAAATATATAACGAATCTAGTAAAATCAGCCTTACTTTTTCACTCTATCTTGAGGAAAAAGGCACAACAGAAGACAAAATTGCCTTTTCTTATCCTACACCCGAAGATAAAAATGTGGTTTTCCGCAGAAAATAGAGATTTTTGTCTTACTAATCTTTGCATAAAGCATATTTTACCTTATATTCCTTGAATAGCCTTATGAACTCATTATTAGGTTCATGCTTTGCTTTGTACAAGTAATCGTGCATGTTCATGCTGTCATGTGACATTTCTATCACGCATCCGGCAATATTGGAGCAATGATCTGAAATACGTTCCAAAACTGTTAATAAATCTGAAAATACAAATCCCAGTTCAATAGTACATTCGTTGCACTGCAGTCTTCCAATATGCTGCTTTTTAATCATACTCTTTAAATCATCGATTACTTCTTCAAGAGGATCTACCCTGCCTGCCAGCGAAAGATCATTTTCTGTGAAAGCCTTGATTGATACTTCTACTGCTTCCTCCACAGCTGCCATCATAACCTTCAACTCATTTGTTCCCTGTTCGGAGAAGCATATTTTTTTATCGTTCATTTCCTCGGCAGAAGCTGCAATATCCATAGCATAGTCTGCAATGCGCTCGAACTCACCAATCAGAAAAAGCAGTTTTGCGGATTCTGTAGTATCACGTGCTGCCAAGCTTTGACTGGACAGTTTAACCAGATATGTCCCCAAAGCATCCTCATAAATATCTGTTTGATCCTCTGCGTCTTTTACACTTTGTGCTTTGGTTTCATCATAATTATCAATAAGTTCAAATGACTGCTTTAATGCATTCATAGCAGTATATGCCATTTCCTTTGCAACCTCTCTGCTGCGGTTAATAGCTATAGCCGGAGTTGAAAACAAACGAGCATCCAACAGCAACACCTTGTCCTGTTTATTATCATCCGGAATGGTCTTATAAGCAAGTTTTTCAAGTAACTCACTAAAGGGCAAAAGCAATGCCGTACATAATATATTAAATATAGAGTGTGCAATTGCAATATAAAAGTGATTAGCGGCTCGATCAACAAATGCAAATTTGAATAGATTATTTGCTATAGTAAACAATGTAATGAAAACCCCTGTACCGATAATATTAAAATAAAGATGTACCAGTGCGGCTCGGCGTGCATTTTTATTGGTACCGACTGACGAGATTAAAGCTGTAACACATGTTCCAATGTTTTGTCCCATTATTATAGGTATGGCTGTTCCCATAGTAACTTGCCCAGTGGCCGATAAAGCCTGAAGAATACCCACAGAGGCAGAGGAGCTTTGGATTATACCGGTAATAATAGCGCCGGCTAGTACACCAAGTATCGGATTTGAAAAAACCAGCAATATATTACGGAAGCCTTCCATTTGACCTAATGGTTCAACCGCAGTTGACATTGCTTCCATTCCATAAATCAGTGTAGCAAATCCAAGCAGAATTAAGCCAATATCCTTTTTCTTTTGGCTTTTTATAAACATATAAAAGATAATCCCAATAAGGGCTAAGACAGGAGTAAAAGAAGAAGGTTTCAGTAATTGAATAAACAGATTGCTACCTTGAATACCGGTTAAGCTCAATATCCATGCTGTTACTGTTGTCCCTACGTTTGCTCCCATAATAACATGAATGGCCTGTTTTAAAGTCATAATGCCTGAATTTACAAATCCGACCACCATGACTGTAGTTGCTGAAGAACTCTGTATAATGGCGGTTACAGCCAATCCCATGAGAAAACCGTTAAGCTTTTTTGATGTTAGATGCTCCAGTAAGCTCTTGAGTTTGTTGCCTGCACTTTTTTCAAGGCCTGTCCCCATAAGGCTCATGCCAAATAGAAACAACGCCAATCCGCCTATTAACTCTAAAAAGCCAAAGAAATTCATATATTCACCTACAAATTCGTAAAATCAGATAAAGTATATCATATTTTCATCCTATGCTTTGTAAAATGTTTGTTAAACTTTATTCATATTTTGAAAGGAAACTTCCCACCATATCCTAGATAATCATTCTACTGTATTTTCAATTGTACCTATGCCTTGGATCTCACATTTTACTACATCTCCGGGCTTTAAAAATTTCGGCGGACTAAACCCGAATCCTACACCTGCAGGCGTTCCCGTAGCTATTATCGTACCGGCTTTAAGTGTCATCCCACTTGATAGTTCACTTATTATATGGCTTATTTTATATTTGAGCATAGCCGTGTTGCTGTTTTGCCTTAGCTCACCGTTTACGTAACATTTGATTTCTGATTTCTCAGCGTCGGACATTTCATCTTGGGTTACAATCCACGGCCCGAATGCCGTGAAACCATCTAGGCTTTTCCCAAAATACCATTGTTTATGAGCTAATTGTAAGTCCCGAGCACTAAAGTCATTAATAATGGAATATCCAAATATGAATCGGTTTACCTCCTCAGGCCTTACATTTCTGGCATCCCGGCCTATTATAACTGCCAATTCCACTTCATAATCCAACTCATGAACTATATCTTTATGTGATTCTATGCATCCGCCATCGGGGACGGCATAATTTACTCTCTTAGAAAAATAAACAGGTTTTGGCTTCTCAACTTCATAATCAGCACTATATCTTGCTGCTTCTTCTGCATGGGCAGAATAATTCATGCCCAAGCAAATGATATCTTGCATGGGGTCCGGGATGGGGGACTCCTTTATTATGGTCTTATATTCCATTCCTTGCTTATTATCAATTTGCTTGTTAATATAAGCCATTTCATCAAATGTCATATTAACGATAAGCTCATTCATAGATTTGTATTTTATGCCAAAATCGGCCAGAGGAAAAACTCTATGCCCATCCCCGGATAATATCCCAACCTCCCGTGGAGAATGTAAGTCTTTTTTAAAAGTTAATAATTTCATGTCTTATCCTTTCAATATATCTATATATGAGGTTCGTCTTCATTAATAATTAGCGGTATGCCTAATAAACCCGCAGCTTTTGCATTTATCAGAATCTCTGCTATGTAAGGCTTAGATAAGAATTTCATTTATTTCAGCTCTTAATCTGATTACCACAGTTTTCGCAGAAATTAATACCGAATCTTAGGGATGAACCACATTTTACACAAAATTTCGGTTTATTTTCAGTTTGATCCGACACAGAAAGGTTTTTTTGAATAGAGTCTTCCATGAGCTCTGTTTCCTCAAGAATTTCAGGCTCAATAAAACGTTCAGTTTGCATTTCCTCTTCAACCATATTTATTATTGGTAACAAAGGGTCTTCCCATTCATCATCATCTCGCCAGCAAAGCCAAGAAGCGGCAACAGGATCTGCCTGGATAATAACAGGATAATTCTGCCGCATCACCGCTATATACTGTAAAACAGTATCTCGGTTATCCAATGGATAATAAATCACTATTTCACTGCTGCGATTCCCTTTGACAAGTAAAGAATTTTCAGAAACCTCTTCTATTGAAGTAACTTTGTACCATAGAATTGCATCCCTATCAATAGGTGCAACACGATAATCCGCTCCCGGGACCGAAAAATATCCTACTCTAAACCCGGTAACAGCCGTAAACAAGTTGCTCCTGGGCATACGCCGTTCACGCTTTACAAAAACCCCCAAATCATTTAGCAGGTACTCAGAATAAACCTCCGGCAAATCATCCTTTAGACTGGTTCTTATATTCCATGTCAAAACATCCATAAAAACACACCTATCTGTTATTATTGTATATACCTTACTTTTTAATTATACAGCATATTAATCCAAGAATTCTACTTATTAGAGATACCTAAGTCCTTTAACGATAAATTGTACCTTGGAATAAGTCAAACCAAATTATCCGCTCTTCCCAAATAATTCAGTTTTATCAACACCGGTAATCTGCAGAAAGACAGCCGCCTGTTCATTACTGAGCTCCACCCCATCGCCATCTTTCCGAAACGCGACCAAAGCCCCATGCATAACGGCAAACTGACTCTTCCCCAGCTGGTATTTGCGTAAAGCAAGCAGCATAGCCACAAGAAATATCGTCGGAATAATGCAGAACAACAATTTAATTCCGATAATCGTCAATGGTTCAATATTACCGCCGCTTACAGCTGCGTCGTTATAGTGAAAGATATCCAGCATAATGCCCATGGCGCCTACTGCGATTCCGCCGGACAGCTTTCTCAAAAAAGTTGACACGCCTGAATACAACCCTTCCCTACGTTTTCCTGTCATGAGCTCGTCTACATCGGAAATATCCGGAAGGACGGACCATGATACCAAATTACAGCCTGCCGCGCCAACACCAATCAGGGCGCAGATCAGAACAATAAGTATATCGGGGGTCTGGGGCGTAAACGTAAATATGATTATATTAGCCACTATCCAGACAACTGCAGAAATGATTCCGGGTATCTTTTTACCGAACTTCTGCGCAACTTTAGAAAACAAGATGATAAATACTAGCTGAACCACCAGAATCGCTGCCATAGCAGTTACAAACAGATCATCCTTTTGGAGGGCTGTGCTTAAAAAGAATACGGCCATCGTCATCGTGATATCGATGGCCATCTGCGAAAATATGAAGATCATAGAATATATCCGAAACGATTTATTTTTTAAAACCGAGAACCAATCCTTATATAAGAAGCCCGTACTCCCATGCCCCTTGGTGTTTTCCCAAGTACCGGAAAACACTACCAGCCAGCTTATTCCAAACACAATTCCAAAGATTAAAGCCATGATCAGATAACCCGTTTTTTGACTGGCAAAAGTGCCTGTAATCATACCCGGAACAGTTCCACAGATTATAGCGGCTCCGGCAGAAAAGCTTAGCCTTACCCCTGTAAAAGAGCTGCGCTTGTTGTAATCGTTTGTCATGTCTGCGAGTATGGCGTTATAAGGAACCATCACGATAGTAAAGGATGTGGAAAAGAACATGAACGCAATCATATAATAGAGAATCTTCACAGCTTCGTTAGTGATTCCAAATGAGTACCATAGCATCACCCACGATGCAAAAACAGGAATCGCGCCGACAAGAAAATAGAAGCGTCGTCTGCCATATTTAGACTTGGTCCTGTCGGACAGCAATCCCATCAGCGGATCCGTCACGGCATCCCACGCCTTCCCGACAAAAATAATCGCACCCGCCCACACGCCCGACAGCCCTTCAACCTTTGTCAAAAACGCCAGAAGAAGCAGCCCCACAATGAGAAATGCCCCCCCGCCATAGATATCCCCGCAGGCGTATGTAATTTTACTGAATAATTCGTTGCGTTTTTTCATGTTATCTTACCTCTTCGTAATATTTATCACGTATCTGCCTGACAGCCATAACCCACTTCATCATTTGCCGCCGGTCCTCAAGTAGAAACCGATAAATATCCTCGCCGATGGCCACCTCAATATATTCGCCGGCGGCATAGGGTATCATTGGTATGTTCTTCATGGGAATCCTTATTTCAGTCAAAGCGCCATGAACGTTACCGGTGTAGGTAATAGCATCCTTTGTTAATAGCAGCTCTCCATAGCCCTGATGCTGGTAACCGTATTTTCCTAGTTCGGCAAATTTTAGCTCCGTATTCGCAGTCAGTTGAAATGCCTGACTTTCTATTTCCTTATCCAGACATGATTTTTGGAAGTCGTGCCATAGGTCAATGCCATCAAAGAAAACCGTATCCGTGGTTTCCGGTTCGAAAAGCATATACCGGTTCATACGCACTGCATTCCCGCACGCTTTGCAATACAAACGATCCTTCTTCGACCGCAGTGTGAACTCGCTTTGGCACTTAGGGCATTTATACAATACATACTCAACCCCCTCCGCTGCATTTTTACTTCGGAAGGGTACCATTTTTTCTCGCTGCCATTTGTAATCATCAAAATCAATCGCACTCATTAGTCTTTGATAGATCTCTCTATTTGACATATCTTTGATTTCACTGACTGTCAGTATCGGTTTAATTGTAGTTTCCAGCTTTCCATACCGGGATTTTTTGGACCAGCGCGGCCGTGTAAGATAGCCCCCGTCGGTTTTAAGTGCGACAACGGGCACATTCAAGAATTTGATCAATTTTGCCACCCCAGCACCCGCAAACCCGCCCGGCCTTCCCTCGTTGGACAAGCAGCCATGCGGAAAAAGGGCTACCGCTCTGCCCTTATCAATGCAGTATTTCATTTTTCTTACCGAGGCAGTATCACTGGTAAACTGGTGTCTTGGTATTACACCCATGAGAGTAAATAAAAATTTGAGGAGCCTGCTGCGGAAAAAGTTGTACGCCCCCACAAAGTTCATGCGCACCGGGAACATGCTGGTACTGCTGATGATGTAATCCAACCAGCAACTATGCCCTGCCACCACCAAATATGGCGGTTTTATGCCCAACATGGCCGACTTGTCTACTCGGTGATGATATACTAAACGATAGTATAATTTATAAAGAGAAACAGCACTATAATACAAAAGAGGGTTTGGGTTTTTCACCCTCCGTTTAGCTTTTTCTTCCTTCACAATACCCCCAAATAAAAAACTTTCTGATTTTTTACAGCTTGTTTTTTATGTCTACTTTTTATAGTATAACAAAAATATAAAAACTGAAATAGCCATCTTATATTTTCGAGTTTTCAAAAGGAAGGAAAGCGGCACTTAAATTGTCGGGAGAAATTTCATCGGTACACATTTGGTACATTTATCTGTTTTTGGGCATGAAAAAAGCAGGTCTCAGTTTCCTGAAACCCGCTAATTTTGGTGTGTCGTTAGTACAAAATAGATGCAGGCCAAAAGCATTGTTAATAATCTATTT
>CAZPIS010000071.1:0-8105 GCA_964586745.1 uncultured Ruminiclostridium sp. | reverse complement strand
ATGGGGAAATACAATTTTCTTTATTTCGTCAATGGTAAGACCAAGCTCAATAAAGGTACTGCAAGCCACTATAAACTCTGATGAATAATTAGCCAGAGCCTGTACCCCGACAATAGTTTTATTCTTTTTGTCAACAACAAGCTTGACTATTCCATCTCCCCCTTCATTTTCGGCCAGATACCGGCCCGAGAAACGCATGGAAAGCTTTATGACATCGACATCCATTCCCTTGGACTTGGCGGTAGCTTCGGTTTCCCCTACTGATGCCAGTTCCGGGTTGGTGTATATAATTGAAGGAATCGCACTATACCGCATAATATCTCTTTTACCCAGAATGTTATTTACCGCTACCTCAGCTTCCCTGTATGCAGTATGAGCAAGCATAGATTTACCGTTTACATCCCCTGCGGCATATACCTCGGGCTGGTTGGTTTTCATCTTTTCGTCGGTTACTATGGCTCCTCGCTCGGTTAAAATATTGATATTTTCCAGGCCAATTCCCGATGTATTTGGTCTGCGCCCAATGGACAATAAAACTTTATCTGCCGGAGCTTTTTGAATTTGGCCATCTTTTTCAAAAACCACTTCATCCTTACCAATCTCTGTAACTTTGGAGCTTAGATGAAACTCTATGCCTTTTTTCTCATAATTTCTTTGTAATATCTGAATCAAATCAACATCATTTTCGCCGCCAATATGGTCAAGCATTTCAACAACGGTTACATCGGCACCTATGCTGTTATAATAGGATGCCATCTCAAGACCTATTACACCGCCGCCGATTACCACCAGTTTCTCAGGAGGTTCAACGATACTCAATGCTTCCCTATTGGTCATTACAAATCCTGACTCTATTCCTTCTCTTAGTCCGGGAATGGGCGGTACGGCGGGTGAAGAGCCGGTCGCAATGAGAATCCTCTTTCCAGTGTAGGTTGTGCCGTTTGCAGAAACCGTATAGCCTTGGCTGGTCTTCCCGGTTATTACCGCTTCAGACTCTACAAGGGTGACATTCTGAGCTTTTAGGGCAGCCTTTACACCACTTACCAATGTTCTTACAACCTTGTTTTTCCTTCCGATAACCTTGCTGTGATCTATAGCAAGCCCTGTTGACGTAATGCCGTATTTTTCTCCGTTTACAGCTCCATCATATAGCTTTGCGCTGTATAGCATAGTTTTGGTAGGTATACAGCCTTCATTCAGACAAACTCCACCTACACTGTTTTTTTCAAAACAAATAACATTGAGTCCCGCTTGTCCGGCACGTTCAGCGGCTAAATACCCTGCCGGTCCTCCTCCGATTACAATTAGATCATATATCATATATTAGTCCTCCCTAATTGCCTGCCAATAGAACTGGAAAGTTCTCCAGAGCATTTTTTAAATCCATAAGGAAACGTGATGCCGGAGCACCATCAAGGGCACGGTGATCATAAGTAAGAGAAAGGCCCATTGAAGGATATACTGTTATCTGCCCATTCTGTGATCGAACTCGCTCTACTACACAGTTGACTCCTAAAATACCCGTCTGTGGAGGATTAATAACAGGAGTAAAGCTTTCAATTCCCAGCACACCCAGGTTGGACACAGTAAAAGTGCCTCCTGCCAGAAGATCCGGGTTGATATTACCCTCTTGGGCCGACTTTGTCAGAATTTTAGATTCAGCTGCAATCTGTTTAAGGCTCTTAGTATCTGCATTAAACAGGGTGGGTACAAGAAGCCCCCTGGGTGTGTCAACCGCAATCCCCATATGTACATGATTAAAACACCGTATTTTATTATCAAGAAAATGAGCGTTAAGATACTTATGTTTTGGTAATACACGAGAAACAGCAAATATAATAATATCATTAATGGTTATATTGGGAATATCCATTTTTTCCGATATGGATTTAAGCTGTTTTCTATACTCCAAAATGCCTGTTGCATCAAAGGACGAATTATGCGTGAGCTGTGCCATAGAGGACAGGCTTTGATGCATAGTATTGGCTATAACCCTTCGAATATTCGTAAGTGCTTCGTCTACATATTCAGTATCTATATTATTCGAAACAGCCTCGGCCCTTTGGGCTGCTATTGCATTGCTGCTTAAGCTTTGTTGAGGTGCTACACCTGATTCTATTCCCATTTCTTTCTTTATTTTAATAATATCTCTTTCGATTATCCGATCATTTGGGCCGGTAGCAATTGCGAGGGATGGATCAACTCTCATCCGTTGGGCTGCTGATTTTGCACGGGGGGATATTCCTCCTGCCTGTGAACTAACACGGGGTTGGTCCGAGGAAGGGATAATAGATAGGGTAATCTCTTCGTTAGACTTTTCAATATTTTTATCTTCCCCCAATTCTGAATCTGAGTCCTCTTGATTAACGGGTGCAAACTCTGAATAATTCTCTCCCGGCTCTCCGATGACTGCAACATTTGTAAGAACGGGCACATCATCCCCTTCATCAAAAAAAACAGCCAGAAGGGTCCCATCGGTTTTTGCCTCTTCTTCAAAGGTAGCTTTATCTGTTTCGTAACTGAATAAAATATCTCCGGTTTTTACAGTATCGCCCGGCTTCTTGTTCCATTTTCCGATTATGCAGCTCTCCACAGACTGCCCTTGACGGGGTAGTATAACAGGTGTTGCCATATACTTCACTCCTTTTTTGTAAAATTAAAACTCAAATTGCCTCAGCCTGCTCCAAAAGATACCTTTCGGCTTCATATGACCAAAGTCCGTTGTTCTTTTTTATTATCTCGGCAAGTCTTGCAAACATAGGGTTATCTTTTCCTTTTACCGCAAAATCGGTTAGTGCGGTAAGTTCCAGATTAATATTAGTGTATATAAGTTTTTTCCCACCCGGGATTTGTGGAAGATTCAATATAGTATCCTCAACACTGTTGAGACCGCCGATATGGGTAATCATGGATGCAGGATTTATAACTCCTTCAGACATGAGCTTTAATGACTCTTCCATATCATCTGTATTTCCTCCGCTTGTCCCGACAATATGTGTGGCGTTATAATGTACATTATAGAAATTTAATTCTGCTGCAAAATTTGTGTTACTGGGCCCTGCAAAGAAATTAAGGCATCCGTCATGGGAAAGTAATTTGTCTCCCATCTCAACAACCGGCTTTACCGGAGCAAAAACAAACACATCATTGTATCCTTCTCCATTAGTTAAGGAAAGCAAATGATCAACCGGATTGGCAAGCTCAGAAGTATTTATATATATAAGTTTAATACCCTTTTTTGCTGCATCTTCAACAGTTACTACCTCTTCTGCTCTCTGAATTCTGCTTTTATCAATATCTGTCACAACAATAAGCCCCGGTTTTTTATGAGGATTATTGATTGCATAGTCTATTGCTCCGAGCCCCATAGGTCCTGCCCCTGCAAGAATTGCCAAATTACCGCCTTCTACTATGCCCATCTTATGGATATAGCTTCCCTGGGTGGTGTGGTAGCTGGCATTAAAAGCTCCGACAATACAGGACATTGGTTCTGCAAGAGAACCATAAAAATACGCTTCCCCTTGATAAGAAAGCAGGCTGCCCGTTTCCATAACCACATTGGGAATAATGATATATGTAGCACTTCCTCCTATGTATCTAAACGAGTAACCCGGCGCAGCATATGGATCTTCTTTGAGATTCAATGCCGGTTGAATAGAAAACTTATCGCCTTCTTTAAAGTTTCCTCTCCATTTAGCACCTACTTCAACTATTACGCCGCAAAATTCATGTCCCACAATTATCGGGTTGTCGAAAATATCTGCGGGGACTCGTTTATGATCTGCTCCCTGTATGGCTGCCTTATAAGAAGACATACACATACTGTCAGATATAACTTGGGCAAGTATTTCATCATCACGAATTTCAGGAAGCTCAAACTCTTCAAGCCTCAGATCTTTTTTGCCGTATAACCTGACTGCTTTTGATCTCAAAAAAACTCCTCCTCACTAACACTTATGAATGTTATTTTGTTTATAGTATTATATTATTACAAATCAACATTAAAATCAACATAAAAACAAAAAATATCAAAATAATATGGACATATTACAACATATTTTGTATACTAATATTAAAATAAAATGTTTTGGATGTGGATATGAATAATAATTTTGAAAAACTAATCTGTGATTTAAACCATAATGATGCTTCTGTCAGGCTTCAAAGTCTTTGTACCCTAGTTGAAGCTGTAAAGCAGGGAGAATATATAATTTCTCCCGATTGCGGACATGTAAATAATCATATACACACAAATTTCTCATTTTCACCCTACTCACCTTCAAAAGCAATTTGGATGGCCTTAAATTCAGGTCTATCCACAGCAGGCATTATGGATCATGACTCCATAAGCGGTGCCTCCGAGTTTATTGAAGCAGGAAGAATAGCCGGTATTGCAACCACAATCGGAATAGAATGCAGAGCCGATTTTTCGTCGACTCCCCTTTTTAACAGAAGAATAAATAATCCTGACCAAAATTCTATCGCTTATATTACCATTCATGGAATACCTCATACCCAAATCCCTATGGTAGATAAATTTTTCTCGATATACCGACAATATCGGAATGAGCGCAATAAAAAAATGATTAAAAAAATCAATGGCCTTATCTATAAAACAGACATACAGCTTGATTTCGAGAATGATATTATACCGCTTTCTAAATTCCATGAAGGCGGCAGCATTACCGAAAGACATCTTCTTTATGGTTTATCCCTTAAGCTCATTGAGAAATACGGTAAGGGTGAAGTTCTAATTGAAGCGCTCAAGAATTATTTGTCAATGAATATCAGCAAAAAATTACTTACCTTGCTATCAGATAATGCTAATCAGTATTATGATTATGATTTATTAGGGCTTCTAAAGAGTGATTTAGTCCGGTCTTTCTATATAGATGCGACAGATGAATGTCCACCAATTGGCGATATTCTTGCATTTACAAAAAAAATCGGCGGCATTTCTGCTTATGCTTATCTTGGGGATATCACAGATTCGGTCACCGGGGATAAAAAAGCCCAAAAATTTGAAGATGATTATCTTGAACTAGTTTTCGATACCATCGTAAATTTAGGTTTTAACGGTGTAACATATATGCCGTCCAGAAACAGCCCTGTTCAACTAGAACAATTAAGAGGATTGTGCAGGAAAAATAATCTGTTTGAAATAAGTGGTGAGGATATTAATTCGCCAAGGCAATCCTTCGTATGCGAAGCCATGAAGGATGGTTCTTTCAGTAATCTGAAAGACTCCACTTGGGCTATGATAGGTCACGAAAGAGCTTCCACTGCCGAAATGTCAGCAGGAATGTTTGCCTCAAAAGCCCTAAATGATTACCCTGACCTGTATGAGAGAATTAATGTGTATAAACTTCTTGGAATGAAATATCGAAACGAGTAGTAGCGAATTGGTTATTTAAATTCCCAGCCTTTTTCGATACAACTCAAACGGTTGTGCAAGCGGCAGTTCCCAGATTAAGATACGTTATTAATCTAATCTGTTATCTTTTTTATAATTTCCTTGGTGTCATCACTATAACTAATAATATATTCCCCGGACTTAATGGCATTTTCCAGATTTTCTTTCTTAATAATAATTTCAAACTCTATTGAGCTTTCTATTATGCCGGCGTCATAAAGCCGTTTTGACACATCTGTAAAGCTCTCATTCTCATGTATTTTAAAAAGCAAGCTGCCATCTTGATTCCGCTTAATGTCATTACCGGATTCATAACGGTCTACCATTCCAAGCTTACGAGCAAGACTTATTATTTCTGCATCGCTTAATTGCGGCTTATAACCCGCAAAAAAGATAATACCCAACAGTGAAGTGATGATTATTCCGATACCTAAACCCAAAATAATACTTTTACTGTCCAGCAGCTTCACTTTTTTACCTTCCCATCCTGGAAATAAGCTCTATTTCTCCTTTTCCACAGTTCAGGATACGAGCTATTTCAGTACTGTCCATACCCGCTTTTGCAAGCTTGATGATTTCCCTGCGCTTTATATCAAACGTCAATACCTTGCCTTTACCCACATTAGCAAGTTTTTTCTCATAATCCTGCTGCTTGTCTTCTTCAAGAATTTTTGTAATAGATGCTTCATCATATCCGGAGAAAGATTGTGATACAGATTCAGTTAAAGATACTTCACCTATAATCATAGAATCAAATCGCTGGAGCTTTAAATCAGCCTCTGCAATTGTATCGAGTAAAGCACTGTTTTTTTCTTCAATTATAGTTACAGTATAATCAGAAAAACGATTCATCTCAGATATGAGTTCTTCCGCATCCTCAATTACTTTGAAAAGCTCTTCTTTCTTTTCTTTGAGATCACTCCTGTAATCATGAAGTCGCTTTTTTTCGTATAGTATGAGAATAAGGGCAAACATTGTCATCCCTGAACCTACAAATATAATGCAGGTAAAAAATACAGCCATTTTTTTCACCTCATAACTTTTATCTTTAGTAATTTAATAAATTTATGTTAAGTAAATAATTTATATGCGAATGTCTATTGTATGCCTTTCCTGTGGCAATAATTTTTCCTCTTCTTTATTGTCGTTTTTATCGTCTTCATCGCTTTTATCATTCTGTCCCTGATTATTGTTTCTGCGCCTTTGGTCCTCGGTAATGGCAGTTTTTTGGGCTTCACTTTGCGTATGCACGCTTCTGGTATCATGCTCAGATTGTTTGACCGAATTATCAGCCTGCTGTTGAGCCTGACTCACCATTCTTTGCTGGGATTCGCTCTGTATTTTGCCCGTCTCATTTACTTTCGGCACAAGAATTTGGTAGTCTACCGGTCCGATTGACATCCGGATGCTCCCTCCTTTTATAACGAACAACGCGAGTTTCAACGACTCGGGACCCGTTCGAAATCTTTACAATGGACCAAAACGAATATCGGCCCCGTCACTGTATAAAGTGCAATACTGAGCCTCTTGTTTAATATACAACATACTCTTTCCAATGGCAACCCTTACGCCCGGGAATACACTTCCCGTAACCCTGATTCGCCCGTTTGCACCTTGTTGCAGCATCTCTTCAATTCCCGTAATCTCCTTCTTGTATTCTTGAAGCTTACTCTCGTAGACGAATCTGGTCCGAGTACTCTTGGCAAGAATCTCACGCTTTTCCATTGAAAGTTCCCCGGATTGCTTCAATTTGTTCAACAACGTTATTGCTTGGTTGGCCTTAAGAAGGTTCTCTTCAATAACAGGAATTTCTCCTTTAAGAAATTTCAGACGTTCACGCAAGTTCGGGTCTATTCCTACTTCAAGAACTGTTGCCGTAGACATCTGGCTGCCAAGATATTTAAGTTCAACAAGTTTCCCTACTCTAACCGTTCCTCCGACCAAAAGACCTTTTTTACCGCCCAACTCAAGCTTATTCCCACATTTTATATCGCAATGCATAATAGCTTCGCATTTAATATCATGACGAGCTTCAACATTAACGCTTTCAATATATTTTGAAATGATATCATTGCCTGCAATCAGAATACCTTTTCCGTTACCGTGCATACCTCTTTTAAGTATTATGTCTCCGCCGGCTTTAAGAATCGCAGCCTCTACGACACCGTTTACTTCTATATTGCCTCCTGCCTCGATTTCAAACCCCGATAAGACATTTCCTCTAACAACAACATTTCCGATAAACTTTATATTCCCCGTTGAGTTATCTACATTAGCCATAACCTCATATGTCGGGAAGACATTAATTTTACCGTCTACATACATTAATTGCCCATCAATAGTGGCAAATAACTCAGTTCCTTCATCGCTTAATACTACATTTCGTCCTCTTGGTATATGTGCATTTTTACCATCAATGGCCTTTAATTCAGCCCCTACTAGATTCTTGCCGGGTTTTCCCGCTATAGGAGGAATCAGCTCTGCAAGCTTCTGCCCTTTTGTTACACTCTCTACAAGGTTCATCTCTTTATAATTAACGGTTCCATCCTCCATTATAGTAGGTGTTCTGTCCTTTTTTATATCAAATAAATATTTTACTTCACCGTTTTTACCATTTACAGCCGGTATTCCTTCCGCAACCTGAATCTGTACACTATAAACAGGGTTTGCAACTAGCTCACGTATTTTACTT
>CAZPIS010000070.1:0-8129 GCA_964586745.1 uncultured Ruminiclostridium sp. | reverse complement strand
GTTCCATAGCGTGTTTTAATATCTTAAAACTAGTTCGCATAATTCTTAATATGAGGTTTCTTATATTGTGAATCAAAGATTAAAGGGCCCATTTTACTCAAGAAGAAATAATTATTTTATCTATTGACAACATAGTAAAATGCTAATATAATTCGTATTAATTCATACAATTCCTATAAGAATTATATTATTAATGAAAGCGAGTGCTATATGAAATTATTATTTGAAGAATTGCTTCGGCAAAACTTTAGAAATGGACGAATGTGCTGTTGCTAAAAATCATGTTTACAAATAGAAATGAATGTGAAAGGATTTTTTGACATGGCAAATAAAAAGTATAGATTTGAAACATTACAGGTTCACGTAGGGCAGGAGAAGCCTGATAGTGCTACTGATGCAAGAGCGGTGCCGATTTATGCCACCACATCCTATGTATTTAAGGATAGTGCCCAAGCTGCCGGTAGATTTGCTTTAACTGAAAGCGGGAATATTTACACAAGACTTCAGAATCCTACATCGGATGTTTTTGAACAGAGAATAGCAGCTTTAGAAGGCGGAGCTGCTGCATTGGCCACCTCCTCAGGCTCGTCTGCAATCAGCTATGCTGTTCAAAATATTGCGGTTAAAGGGGATCATATAGTGTCGTCCAAAACCATATATGGGGGCACATATAATCTTTTTGCAAATACTCTTGCTGACTGTGGAATTGAAACTACATTTGTTGATGGAAGCAATACGAAAAGCTTTGAAAATGCAATTAAGCCTAATACAAAAGCACTATTTATGGAGAGCTTGGGAAATCCGAACTGTGACATTATCGATTTGGAAAAAGTGGCCCAGATTGCCCATAAAAACGGTATTCCTCTGATAGTTGACAGCACCTTTGCAACCCCATATCTTCTTCGTCCCATCGAGCACGGCGCAGATGTAGTAGTTCACTCAGCAACTAAATTCATTGGCGGTCATGGAACGGTTATGGGCGGTGTCATAATAGACAGCGGAAAGTTTGACTGGACACAGAATGATAAATTCCCGGGTCTTTCCAAACCAAACCCGAGCTATCATGGGATTATTTTTGCCGAGGCTTGCGGTAATCTTGCATACATTGTCAAGATTCGAACCACTCTAATGAGGGATACCGGAGCTGCTATAAGTCCGTTTAACTCCTTTCTTCTTCTTCAAGGGCTTGAAACACTTTCGCTTAGGGTGGAGAGGCATGTGGAAAATGCGTTAAAGGTTGTTGAATATTTATCAAAGCATCCTCAGGTTGAAAGGGTGAACCATCCATCTTTAGAGAGCCATCAGGATCACCTTATTTATAAAAAATATTTCCCCAAAGGTGGGGGAGCTATATTTACCTTTGAAATTAAGGGAGGCTCCAAGGAAGCGCAAAAATTCTGTGAGAGTCTGGAGCTGTTCTCTCTTCTTGCAAATGTGGCTGATGTTAAATCTTTGGTAATTCATCCTGCATCAACAACTCATTCTCAGATGAATGAGGAGGAATTGTTGGGATGCGGGATTAAGCCAGGCACAGTGCGCCTTTCTATAGGAACCGAACATATTGATGATATAATTGCAGATTTGGAGCAAGGTTTTGAATCAATAGAATAATAAGTCAGTGAAGAGCTTTATTAAGTGCACTCCTAAACTAGTATTTAGGGTGCAGTTTAAGTGTATTAGAGTAATTTTTTACAGAAAATAACATCAAAATTTTGCTACAGTTCAAGAATTTATTTACACGGAGGGGCTATAACATATATAATAAGACATATTAAGTTAATGTATAAATTTTTATACAATTTTTTTCTATTAAACGGAGGGGTATGTATGGCAGGTATTGTTGTAGTTGGAACTCAATGGGGAGACGAGGGTAAAGGTAAGTATATTGATATTTTATCCGGCGATTCTGATTATGTAGTAAGATATTCCGGAGGTAATAATGCCGGACATACCATAGTATATGAGGGTACCAAATACGCCTTTCATCTTTTACCTTCAGGGATGCTAAGAAAGGGCAAGACCTGCATTATTGCAAATGGTGTGGTTATTGATCCTTCAGTTCTGATTGTGGAAATAGAGAGTCTTAGAAAACAGGGCATAGAAACAGCAGAGTTGCTTATAAGTGATAGAGCCCATATTATTATGCCGTGGCATATAGCGCTGGATAATCTACAGGAAAATATGAGGGGTAAGGACGGTATCGGAACAACAAAAAGGGGCATAGGCCCTGCCTATGCAGATAAGGCCGAACGAAGCGGAATCCGTATGGGGGATTTGTTGGATGCCGATTATTTTAAGGAAAAGGTATATACAAATATTAAAATAAAGAATGCAGTTATTGAAAAGGTTTACGGAGGCAATGCTATTGACCCGGTAAAGGTTATTGATGAATATCTGGGTTATGCTGAGAGGTTAAGACCATATGTTACGGATGTAAATTCTATTATTCACAGAGCTCTGGAGGAGAGTAAGGTGGTTCTTTTTGAAGGGGCTCAGGCTACTTTCCTGGATCTTGATTTCGGGACATATCCCTATGTTACCTCATCAAATCCAATATCCGGAGGAGTATGTATTGGTGCGGGTGTAGGTCCTAAAATGATTACCGATGTTTTAGGGGTCATGAAGGCGTATACTTCAAGAGTGGGAGCCGGTCCTTTTGTTACCGAGCAACAAAATGAAGTCGGAGATAAGATTCGTGAGTATGGGCATGAATACGGTACAACAACAGGACGTCCGCGCAGATGTGGCTGGCTTGATCTGGTAATGCTTAAATATTCAGCCAGAATTAACAGTCTGACAGGACTTTGCATAAACCATATGGATACAATCGGCAGATTAGACAATATTAAGATGTGTGTTAATTATAAGCTGGACGGTAAAATAATAGATTATTATCTCTCGAATCTTAAAGAGTTGGAGCGCTGTGAACCGGTATATGAGGAATTTGAGAGCTGGCAAGGCCTTGATATTTCAAGGGTCAAGCGTTTTGAAATGCTTCCTGAATCAGCGAAACGATATATAAGACAAATCGAGCTTATTACAGGCGTCCCAATAAAATATATAGGTGTGGGACCGGGCCGGGAGCAAACAATAACGATGTAAAACGATATAAAACGATATAACAAAGGGATGGCAAGTTGTGCTGAAACAATCTACCATGAGCTTACTTATAAATGAGTGGAAAATAATACAGGATGGTTTTTCACCGGAGGAAAACCGCTTTTTTGAAAGTATAATGTCTTCGGGAAATGGAAGGATGGGGCTAAGAGGGAACCACGAAGAGGATTATTCGGGGGATACCTTGAAAGGTACTTATATATCAGGTGTTTACTATCCTGACAAAACCAGGGTTGGATGGTGGAAGAACGGGTACCCTGAATATTTTGCGAAGGTCATAAATACCGTTGACTTTATAGGCATTAAAGTAAAAATAAACGGGGAAGATATTGATCTGGGAAAGTGTAAGTTCTCTGACTACAAAAGAGAACTGGATATGAAGGAAAGCGTTTTAAGAAGGGAATTCACCTACGTTGATCCCAAAGGCTTAAGATATGAAATAAAAACCGAAAGATTTATAAGCTATCAAGATAGTGATATTGCGGCGCTTAAATATTCAATAACCGCCCTTGACAGTGGTGCGGAAGTTATTTTGTTGCCATTTCTTAATGGTGATGTAAAAAATGAGGATTCCAATTATCAAGAAAAATTCTGGGAATATGTATCAAGCTGTGCAACTGACTCCGTTTCTTATTTACAAATGAAAACACTGAAAACCGATTTCAATGTATCTGCAGGCTTTGCATGGAATATAAAAGGGGCAGATGTTCTTGGGAGAAAAGCAATAAATTTGATAAACGGTGAGTTTGTCGGAACAGAAATAAAAGCTCATATTCCCAAGGGTAAAACCGTAACGCTTGAAAAGTATATTGCGATTATAAGTGACAGGTATTATAATTCTGCAAAAATAAGCCAGATTTCAGCAAGGAAAGCACAGGAAGCTCTAGAAATAGGATATAAAAAGCTGTTAGATGTTCATAAGGAAAAATGGGCAGACATATGGCGCAAGGGTGACATAACCATCTTGGGAGATGTTGCCGCACAGCAGGGTATACGATTCAACATTTATCAGCTCAACTGCACTTATTCAGGAGATGACCCCCGCCTTAATATAGGGCCGAAGGGCTTTACGGGAGAAAAATATGGGGGCAGCACCTATTGGGATACAGAGGCTTATTGTATGTACTTCTATTTGGGTACAAAAGAGCCTGAAGTAGCCGAAAATCTCTTGCAATATCGTTATAAACACTTGGATAAGGCAAAGGAAAATTCAGCCAAGTTAGGAACGCTTGGAGCCCTTTATCCGATGGTAACTATGAACGGAGAGGAATGTCATAATGAATGGGAGATTACCTTTGAAGAGATTCATAGGAATTGTGCGATAACCTATGCAATAAAAAATTATACTGAGTATACAAATGATGAGTCATATCTTCTCCGAAAGGGGATAGATGTACTGGTGGAAACCTCTAGGTACTGGGCTTCAAGAGTAAACTATAATCGGGATAAAAATGTCTACATGATACTTGGGGTTACAGGACCTAACGAATATGAGAATAATGTAAATAATAACTGGTATACGAATCGTATGGTAAAGTGGAGCCTAAAGTATACCGCAGATACGCTTAAAATGATGAGTGAAAGCCATAAAGCATTATACAAGGAAGCTCTTGACCGCCTTAGTATATCTTTGGAGGAAATAGAAACATTTAAGGATATCAGTGCAAGGATGTATCTTCCGGAGGATAAAAAGCAGGGTATTTTTCTTCAGCAGGACGGTTATCTTGACAAGGAGCTAATCCCTGTGAAGGAACTAGAGCCTTCCAATTTACCTATAAATCAGAATTGGTCATGGGATAGAATACTCAGATCCTGTTATATAAAACAGGCAGACGTTCTTCAGGGTTTATGGTTCCTAAATAATGAATACACAGAAGAAGAGAAAATAAGAAATTATGATTTTTATGAGCCGCTAACAGTTCACGAATCATCTCTTTCACCTTGTGTTCATTCAATTTTAGCAGCTGAAATAGGGCGTGAGGAAAAAGCATATGAGCTTTATTTAAGGACTGCTAGACTGGATTTGGATAACTATAATAATGACACCGATGACGGTCTTCACATAACCTCCATGGCCGGTACGTGGATGAGTATAGTAAACGGTTTTGGAGGTATGAGGATTAATGAAGGAAGATTGTGTTTTGCTCCGTTTAAACCAAAAGCATGGAAGGAATACTCCTTTGGGCTGGTATTCAGAGGGCGAACACTAAAAATAACTGTTAATGAAAGAGGAATAATAATTAATCTGGAACAAGGTCTGCCTCTTGAGGTTAAACTTTTTGAAAAAGTTGTTACTATAGGGGAAGGCCAAAATAGATTTATATAGAACTGGATGGCAATAAAACTTCGGATGCCACAAAATAAAATAACCAGGGTATAAAAAACCCTGGTTATTTAAAAAGTAATTATTATTGGAAGAATCAAACTGCATTATATTGAAAGATCCACATGCTGTATGGTTCCGGCCTCACCGCTTTCCTTTAGGAAAACACCCGTTGAACGAATCTGTCCGGATGCAAAATTTGCCGAGTTCTTCAGGCCAAACTCCGAGCCTACATTACCTAGATAAATGGCGCCTACTCCAACCTGTCCCAAGGCCATAAGTTTCTTGTTGCCTTCATCGTCCAGAGTCCAAATTCTCAGTCTGTCGAATATTTGATCACTTTCATCTATCCAGCCGTTTCGGTCCTGGTCATACGTAGCCAGCTCGCTAAAACCGTTGCCGCTCTGGGGCCCGAAAAGCTCACTGCCGTCGTCTATAGTATTATTATTGTTTAAATCCAAGGCCAAAAAACCTGAACCCATGCCGGTAAAGGCTATATTATCCTCTTTGCCGTCACAGTCAATATCAAATGAATAGTTCCTGTCGCCCAATGATGCGCATGCGTTATTAAAATTAATTACAAGGGGATCAATAAGCGCATCACCTGCACGTATAGACAAGCTTTCACTCCTCATGAATTCCCGGCTTACATTAAACCCCAAATTAAAATTAATAGTGCGGCCGTCGGCTGTTTTTACGCTTCCCGAAGAATTAAAGGACATACTTTCTGCTTCCCGATAGAATTCTTGACGGTCAATTTTAAGCCCCCAGCCCTGAGACTGATTTACAGGCAACTGACCTTGCTCATGAGAAGCTTTGATATTTTCAAGTTCTCCAAGCTTTTCATCGCTTAACTTTTCCGTGTCGAGAATTTTAAATTTGATTTTTTTCCCGGTCAGGAGATAGATAAACTTTTCGATGAGCCTAATTTTTTCTTTGTCTTTTTCGCTTAGGGAAAGCTCGGAATCATCTCCGGTTTGACTCGACTTGGAAGCGGGCACCATTTGCTGAAGAGATTTACCCTTATCGGAAATATCAACAAGTACGTTTTCTTCTGTGCTTAAATTCTGTTCCCGGGTCCAGAACTGAATTGTTTCTTTTGCAGAGAACTGCCTTGTGGCAGACCATTGAGCGTCCATTTGAACGCGTGAATCTACAATCTTCATAAGACATGCCTCCTTGCAAATCAACTATCCTTAAATACGAAGATTCTACTTAATATATCGGATATTTATAGAACAAAAAATAGTAGAATTTTTTATTAAAGAGAAAATCAGTGTTGTTCATTCTTTAGTAATACTTCAATGTCACTTGCTGCCATGGGCTTATAAAAATAATAACCTTGTATGATGTCGCATCCGTTTTCTTTTAAGTATAAGAATTGCTCCTCCGTTTCAACACCTTCTGCGACTACATCTATTTTCAGATTTTTAGCAATTTGAATTATGCTGTTTATTATGGCCTGATCTTTATGGGATTTTGATGATATGCCGTGAACAAAATCCATATCGATTTTTAACAAATCAATAGGAAATGTCTTTAGTCTGCTCATGGATGAATAACCTTTTCCGAAATCATCAATAGATATAGCAATTCCAAGGTTTTTTATATCTTTAAGACGTTGCAATATGTGGGGATCTTCATTAAAAGCGGTGCTCTCGGTAATTTCGATCTGCAATTTTCTTGGGTCCACTCCGACCTCTGTTATTATTTTATGTATCTTGTCTGCAATATTAGTATCTTTTAACTGTTCTAATGACAGATTTATTGACATGAAGAGGTCCTTAGCATGAATATTTTCAAAAGTCTTGAACTGGTAACATGCTGTTTTAAAAACCCATAGTCCTATTGACCGAATAAGCCCCGTTTGCTCAGCTATAGGTATAAAAACATCAGGGCGAATCATCCCGTATTCATTGTTGCGCCAGCGTAAAAGCGCTTCAAATCCAATTATTTCCTTGGTGTCTGCTTTAATCTGAGGTTGGTAATTAAGGAAGAATTCATTTTTATCCAGCGCCCTGTATATGCTGTTTGCTAATATCAGCTTTTGTATTATGTCATTCTTCATATCCACAGTGCAATAAATGCATATATTCTTACCATTGTTTTTGGCCGAATACATTGCGATATCGGCATTTTTAATCAAGGTCTCCGAATCCTCACCGTCAAAAGGGTATACCGCAACGCCCATGCTGGCTGATATAAAGTATTCTATATCTTGTACTGAGATAGGATGTTTAAATACCTCCATGATTCTGTCTGTTATAATCTGCAGATCCTCCATTTTTTTAATATTGCCGACCATCATCAAAAATTCATCTCCGCCAAATCTTGAGATTGTATCTTCCCCCCTTAAGCATGAAGACAATCTGCTTGCCATTTCCTTTAGGACTATATCTCCTGCTGAATGGCCCATGGTGTCATTGACGGACTTAAAATTATCCAAATCAATAAATACTACACCAATTAAACCGGCATTTCGTTTTGCAGCTTCTATAGTGCAATTTAGATGATATGTCAGCATTTCTTTATTGGGAAGCCCCGTAAGGACATCATAATAAGCCATGTGGTATAATTTTTTTTCAGATTCTTCGAGGCTTATTCTTTGATTATTTATTTTAGTGATGTTATCCGATGTTTTCTTTTTATATGAAGCTATCAGTATAGTTATCATATACACGGCCAAATA
>CAZPIS010000069.1:0-8171 GCA_964586745.1 uncultured Ruminiclostridium sp. | reverse complement strand
GTTCCGCAAGCAGCAAGCATTCCTACTGACATTGCAATTACAAGTAAAACAGATACGAGTTTTTTCATGTATGATTCCCTCCTATTTTATTCTAGTAATTCTATCCTAACTTTAATTTGTTAAAATATAATGGAAAATCAACTTAATTTAATATATTATTTATGCAATATTACTTTAACACCTTAATAATATATATTTTATTTAGAAATACATGTAAAATTTATCTTTTTACTTCATTATCGCATATTTTTTATGATTGCAAAGTTGACACTCAAAAAAATACACGATACATTTATTATGGAGTTGGGAGGAAGTTGTATTGCATAACAAATTCCGCACGGTAAAAAGTCATATAATATTAGTGATGATTGTTTTTTCTCTAATTGTTACAGCTTTAATATCAATTTTTAGTTTCTACCTGCTGTATATATTTCAGCGCAAAACAACCATTCAATCGGTGGAGTTTAATTTGCAGCTTGTTTCAAGTGTAATTGAGCAGGATTTGCTGGATTTAACTTCACTTGCAAAATGGTTTGGCGTAAGCACATACGTAACCGATTATATTGAAGCTCCCGGAGATGCCAAGAAGGAAGGCGTTCGTGCGTACAATCGTGCATTGGAAGAGAATAGAAATAACCGTGCCGGGCAATATTTGAGACGCGTAGTTGTAGTTGATAATAACTATAGCAAAATTTTACAGATTGACAATGCACCCAGTGCATCAGTTCCTATAAGTATTTACAACATTAAATTAATAAATGATATATCTACTAAAAATAATTCAGAATGGGGTCAAATTGCATCAGATCCATTTTCCTATTCAAATTACAATGATATAATACCACTATTTTGTCCCGTATATAGCCCAAAGGATCGTAGTATTGTTGGTACCGTCTTCTTGGCGGCAACAACCAATCTGGTTACAGACAAGCTTAAGGGCTATCATATTCCCGAGGATTCTGCCCTTTTTCTGACTTTAGGCGATAATTCATACTTGATAGAAAACGGTCAGCAATTTGTAAGGACTAATAATGACTTTGAATTTATAAAATTTAATACAAGCGATCCTACAAGTCAAAAAACTAAGGCTGCAACAGCATGGGATAATAACGGAAAAAAAGTCATGATGGTTAGTTATCCTGTGCGTAGTGGTATTACTCTTACACAGGTGATTCCCCATAGCCAGATAATGCCGCAGCAAGGTGCATGGTTTTTATTACTGGTTGTTTTATGCGGACTCATCCTATTACTGGCTTTGTTTATTACATATAGTCTTGATCGAAATATAAGCCATCCTGTGACAATGCTTAGAAAAAAAATAAATGCTATTGCAAAAGGAGATTTTTCTAATGCTCCCGAGCTTGAGTCGGATAGCGAACTTGGGTTGGTCGGCAGAGGTATCAATAAGCTTTCTACCGATGTTGTATTGCTTATGAATAGACGAATTTCCGATGAAAAACGTCGGCGCGAACTTGAATACCGGATGTTACAGAGTCAAATTAATCCACATTTCTTATACAATACCTTAAACTCTATTAAAATGATGGCTTCGATACAAGGTTTTACCGGTATTGTTGAGATGACCACTTCCCTTTCTCGTCTGCTGATGTCGGTATCAAAAGATCTGCGTAAGGTTGTTCCCTTGAGAGATGAAATCGCTTTGGTTGATGAATATATAATTATTCAAAAATATCGTTACGGAAACTCAATAATCTGGAAAAAGGAAATTGAAAGTGAAGATTTACTTGATGTCGCCATTCCAAGATTTTCTTTGCAACCAATTGTTGAAAACGCCATATTTCATGGAGTTGAGCCAAAGGGTGGCGGCCTGATTACTCTGCAAGTATCCAGAGACGGCTCTGATGTTATTTGTTCCATAATTGACGATGGTATTGGCATACATAGTGATATTATTGAAAAATTATTGACTGATAATTGCGAAACCCAAGGCATGTTCAGCAAGCTTGGAATTCATAATGTAAATGAGCGCCTTATATATGCTTTCGGTAAAGGATATGAGCTGTCCATAAATAGTGTTGAAAACAAAGGTACAACCATGACAATACATCTTCCTATAGATAAGAGTAAAATTAGTCTGGAAGTACTTGATGATAATTTTAATGAAAGGGACGATATGTTCAATGATTAAGATGTTAATCGCTGATGATGAGCCCCTTGTTTGCGTAGGAATACAATCAATGCTGCAATGGGGCGAATATGGTATTGAGATTGTCGGCACAGCCAGAAACGGTCAAATTGCCGAGGAAATGATTGAACAGCTAAGGCCTGACATTGTTATTTCAGACATAAAAATGCCTGTTAAAACAGGGCTTGAACTTGCGCAAAGCTGCACAGAAAAGTATGGGCGAATTCCGTTATTTATTTTTCTTACCAGCTATGAAGAATTTGACTTCGTGAAAAAAGCTATGCATCTGCAGGTGGTAGATTATCTTATTAAGCTTGAGCTTTCTTCGGATTCTTTGGCTGTTGCTGTGAAAAAAGCCATAAACATACTTGAAAGATATGGCAGAATCAGTAGCGAAATACAATATTCACAAATCAGCATTCCCGTATTGCGCGAAAAATTCTTTATTCGGCTTTACAACAATCTTTTCGATAATAATGAACAATATGAACGCCAAAAAAATGACCTTGGCATAAAGTTTACTGCCTCATCATATATTGCAGCTTATTGTGAAATAAGTAAAGCAGAAGGTTCCAACGTCGCTGATGATAAGTTGATTTCACTATATACCGGCACTATACAAATGGTGAAGGAAACTTTACATAATATCGATAGTTACTATATTACGGTGCTGGATATGCGCCATTTTATAATCACATTTTGTCTTGACGGAGATTACGCCGAATGTCGTTTAATAATTGAGCAGGCGCTAAATAGAACAATGGGCGCCGTATACAGCTATTTTAATATAATACTAAAAGCCGCTGTTGGTAATATTATTAACAATCCACGTAATTTAAGTGAAAGCTATATTTCTGCGGTACATTTTTTCAATGATGTTTCCGATGATAATCCAATAATATTTTTTGAGGAAGCAAGCTCCGAAAGATATCATAAAATGATTATCAGTAAGGTGCAGAAATATATTCTTGATAATCTACACATGCGTCTTACCTTAAATTCTATTGCGGCAAAGTTTAACTTTAGCGCTAACTATTTAAGCCAACTATTTGCAAAATACTCCGGGGAAGGTTTTGTAGAATTTATTTCCGCCGCACGTATTAACGAAGCTAAAAAAATGCTGGCTCGCGGTGAAGGTCATATTTATGATATTGCACAAAAGCTTGGTTTTGATAATGCGTTTTACTTTAGTAAGGTTTTTAAAAAATATGAAGGCGTATCTCCTCGGGAATATCTTAAAGCATTGGAAACTCAGTAACAGTATAAATCATAAATATTACGCTACTATTTTTAACCTTATCTTTCGTATCTTTTTTATAGAATAAGAATAAGATGCTATTTTTATTGAAAAATGATAAAATTATTAAAAAACAATTGCCGAGGTGTTTAGATTTGAAAAGCACAAAAATGAAATACGCTGTAATAACTATACTACTATGTGTGACAGCTCTGTTATTAATAGGTTGTATAAATAATCAGAGTAATAAATCCGGAAATAGCCAGGCCACTATATCTCCTAATCCGGCTATATCAGAAAGCGCTGTTCCCGTACCGTCAGAGACACAGTCCCTCACCCCTACGCCATCTGCTACTCCTGAACCTTCTCCTTCACTTATTACTGCCACTTTAGTTTCGGCCGGTGATTGTGTAATACATGATGATCTTCAGAAAGCAGGAAAAATTGAAGGTGAAGATCGATACGATTTTACTCATATGTTTGAAGATATCAAACCTTTTGTCGAAAACGCTGATTACAGCATAATAAGCTATGAAGGTGCAGCCACGAATAACAGAAATGATTATGCAGGTTTTCCTTATTTCAATTGTCCGCCTGAAATGTTTGACGCTTTTAAATACGCCGGCTTTGATTTAGTTAACAACTCTAATAACCATCAACTTGACAGAAGAGTTAAAGGTATGCTGGAAACCCGTGAAAATGTCAGGAACAGAGGCCTTGATATTATAGGCGCATATGATGGTGAAGAGCAAAGATATATAATCAAGGATATTAACGGAATAAAAGTCGGTTTTATGGCTTATACCTACGGCAGTAATGGAAATGAAGGCTTGCTCACTGCTGATGAAATTGCTAAGCACCTTTCTTTCTTTGACAGACCACGTATGGAAAAGGAAATAAAAGAGCTGGAAGAAAAAGCGGACATTACTATAGTTTCGATGCACTGGGGCCATGAGTATTGGAGAAAGCCTAATGAACAGCAACAAAGTCTTTCAAATGATATGTTTGAATGGGGCGCCGACATTATCTTAGGCTCGCATCCTCATGTTATTCAACCGACTGAAATCCGTACGGTTAATGGTGAAACTAAGTATATCATTTATTCCATGGGCAATTTCTTGACTAATCAATGGCATGAATGGTTTGACGACCCTAAAGAAAAAAAATGGCTTCGTGAAGACAGTATACTTGTTACTATAGAACTTTTGAAGAATCCGGAAACTCAGAAAACAGTAATAAATAAAGTAAAGCATACACCTGTATGGGTTAGCCGTGAAGGAGTAGGAACCGATAATATTATCCACAGAATATTACCTATACCCACCAGGGACTATTATAAAAACAGTGAATACCCTGAAGACTTAATCAAAAAAGCATACGAATCTTATGATAGAACCCTTGACTATTACACTGATTATGAAAGACCATAGAAAAATGCTATAGACTTGAGCATTGCATTAGAATATGATCTTTAAATTCTTAAGGTGGCCATTGGCCACCTTTAATATGTTCTGATTATTCAGTCTCTTTTAATTTCTTACTCTTTGGAGCGGATTTTTCCCTGCCTTCCTTTTGTTGTTCCTCCAGATAGTCACATTCTGTATTTGAACATTTATAGGTGATAGTATTACCTTTTGATTTTTGTGTTACAAAGCTTGAGCATTTAGGGCAAGTCTTATCAGATGGCATATCCCATGTCATGAAATCACATTTAGGATAATTCTCGCACCCCAAATACTTTCTGCCTCGTTTTGTTTTTCTGAAAATAACTTTTCCGGCACATTTTGGGCATTTAACCCCCGCCTCATCCAAAAAAGGTTTTGTATTTTTGCACTCGGGAAATCCCGGGCATGCCAAGAATTTGCCAAAGCGACCAACCTTTATAACCATCTGTTTGCCACATTTATCGCATATTTCCTCTGAAACTTCCACCGGCATTTCAACCTTGCTTATTGTCTCAGCATTATTGACTGTCTCCTTGAAGGGTTCATAAAATTCTCTAAGAACTGCCTTCCATTGAATAGAGCCTTCTTCAACCTTATCCAGCTTATTCTCCATGTCGGCAGTGAAATTAACATTTACAATATCAGCAAAATTAGCGACCATAAGCTGGTTAACAATTTTCCCTAATTCAGTAGGCGCTAATTGCTTTTTGTTTCTTTCAACATAGCCTCTGTTTATTATGGTACTGATTGTCGGTGCATAGGTACTGGGCCGTCCTATCCCCTTTTCTTCCAGTGCTTTGACTAAGGTTGCCTCAGTATACCGCGCCGGTGGTTCTGTAAAATGTTGATTTGGATCTGTATTGACCAAAGTTAAGCTTTCATCTTTATTTATTGAAGGAAGCATCTGCGAAGTTTCGTCATCCTCATCGTCTTTTCCTTCTACATATAAAGCCATAAAGCCTTTAAACACTAATTTTGAACCGCTTGCCCTTAAATTAATAACAGTCTTGTTATCTAATGTTCTAGGGTTTCCTTCTATTTCAACAGAAATAGTATCGAATATAGCCTGCTCCATTTGACAGGCTAAAAACCTGTCCCATATAAGTTTATAAAGCTTATACTGATCCGGTGACAAATTATCCTTTAGGCTTTCGGGATTCTTATCCACATAGGAAGGACGTATGGCTTCATGGGCGTCCTGTGCCGCAGATTTGGTCTTATAATACCTTGGCTTAGACGGTAGATATTCTGTTCCGAAATTATTCAAAATATAGTTTCTGGCTTCATTTAAAGCATCCTCGGATAAGCGAACAGAATCTGTTCTCATGTATGTAATTAAACCTACAGAGCCCTCACTTCCGATATCCACACCTTCATAAAGCTGCTGGGCTATCATCATGGTTTTTTGAGCACTATAGCCAAGCTTACGGGAGGCTTCCTGCTGCAGAGTACTTGTTATAAAAGGAGGAGCAGGCGTTCTTTTCTTTTCACTCTTCTTTACATTTGATACTTTAAAAACAGAATCCGTTAATAATTTAAGAATATCGTCTGATTCTTCTTTATTATTTATTTCAAGCTTTTTACCGTTTTTACCGTGAAAATGAGCAGAAAAGACTAATCCGTCTTCTTTTTTAAATTGAGTATCTATAGACCAGTATTCTTTAGGTATAAATTTTTCTATTTCTGACTCTCTGTCACAAATTATACGAGTAGCCACCGATTGGACTCTGCCCGCACTTAAACCTTTTCTTATTTTCTTCCAAAGGACAGGGCTTATTTCATAGCCCACAATACGGTCTAAAATACGTCTTGCTTGCTGTGCATCAACTAAGTTCATATCTATCGATCTGGGTTGTTTGACGGCATTTATAACAGCATTTTTAGTTATTTCATTAAATGTTATTCTGCATTCTTCCTGGGGATCTATCTTTAAAATATGTGAAAGATGCCATGAAATCGCCTCGCCCTCACGGTCAGGGTCAGTTGCAAGGAATACTTTATCAACCTTTTCGGCATCTGCTTTAAGCTCTTTTATAAGAGTGCTTTTTCCGGCAATAATAATATACATGGGGTCAAAATCATTTTTTATATCAACACCAAGGTGACTTTGAGGTAAATCCCTGATGTGGCCCATGGATGCTGCAATCTTATAATCCGGGCCCAAGTATTTTTTTATGGTTTTTGCCTTCGCCGGTGACTCTACTATAACAAGATATTTTGACATTTTTTCCTCCAGTGTAAATAAAAAAGGATAAATCCCTTTTAACATGAGTAATAGTATCATTGATATTTTATTTTGTAAACTGTCTTTTTATTCTTAACCGATTTTCCAAAATAAACATTATAGGATATGCTTAATGATTTCTATTATCTTCATTTTCCCATGCAACTGCACCTTAGATTATAACTGAAAGAGCCAGCAAAATTTATTGCTGACTCTTTTACAATTGGTAAAGCCACAGGAACCGTCCCTATGGTTTGCCTTATTGCTGACTCTTTTACAATTGGTAAAGCCACAGGAACCGTCCCTATGGATTGCCCCACATTGTATCTGACAATACTGCTGCTGTCAAAGTTTTACCGCCAGCAGTACCGGTAGCTGTTGCTTGTTGCGAGGGCGATGTACCCGTAATGCTATAGGTTACCCCACTTGGACCTTTTGGTACAGACTGTAAATAGCCTGGAATTAATTTCCCTGTTGCTGTTATATCAGCAGCTACTAAAGCTGTACTATTACCGTTGACATAATATTGCATAATCGCACCATTAATAGTTCTTAGATTTGCTTCTACTGCGCGTCTCTCTGCATTCTGTGTTACATTATTATACACCGGAATAGCAATTGCTGTAAGAATACCTATAATTACCACAACTACCATAAGTTCAACCAGGGTGAAACCTTTTTTACTTTTCATGAATGCTTTTATCATAATTCTCCTCCTAAAAAATAATTAATAATTACTGTATATATTTCGACAACTACTACTATAATATTTATACCACTAAGCAGTAATTTAAACATTATATTTCATTATTCGCTATATTAAATTTATCATAAATATAGAATCCAGTCAATCTACTGTATTAATATTGTAAAAGTTGCGTTATTCTTATTTGGATTTTCATCAATTCTTATATTATCACCAGAAATCTGCATATATCTGCTGGGAAAATTGTATGATGTGAATGATGATTTGCTTATATCATTTAAACCCTCCACCTCATAAAAAGTTGCGTCTTGTACAAAAACACCCCCTGAGTTTGTATTAGGATATAATACAAATCCATAATGTCTCAAGTAAATACTTTCATCACTCTTTAAACGGAACGAAACACCAAAGGG
>CAZPIS010000068.1:0-8353 GCA_964586745.1 uncultured Ruminiclostridium sp. | reverse complement strand
TGACAGAGGATCATTCCCTAGTGGCTAAACTCATAAAAGAAGGCCTTATAAGTGCAGATGAAGCAAATCATCATCCCGATAGAAACCGTATTACTCGCGCACTTGGATTTCAAGAAGATTTCTTTCCTGATATAAATAAGGAACTCATTTTGCCCGGCGATACTTATATTTTCTGTACCGACGGGCTTTATGAAGATATGAGTGATGAAGAAATATTGCAAACGGTTATTAATGAGCCACGTGAGACCATTGCCAAACATCTTATTGAGAAAGCAAAGGAATATGGCGGAACGGACAACATCACTGTAATTGTAGCATGGATGTAGTCAAAGGGGTGTTATAATGATTGGTACTGTTTTAGGAAATAGGTACGAGATATTGTCAGAGGTAGGTTCGGGTGGAATGGCTAAGGTTTACAGGGCCAAGGATCGGTACCTTCAAAGAGTGGTAGCCATAAAGCTTTTAAAGGAAGAGTTTCGTGAAGACAGTGATTTTTTAAAGAGATTTGATACAGAAGCACAGGCAGCGGCGAGCTTAACCCATCCGAATATTGTCCAGATATTTGATGTTGGTGTAGATAACAATCGTTACTATATAGTAATGGAGTTTGTAGACGGTATTACGCTTAAAGAATATATTGAACGCAAAGGCTCACTAGACTGGAAGGAAACCATAGATATATCCATCCAGATTGCAAGTGGTCTTTCTAAAGCCCATAGTCGAAACATTATTCATAGAGACATAAAACCGACCAATATTATTATGACCTCTGAAGGTGTGCCAAAGGTGGCTGATTTTGGTATAGCCCGCTCTGTGTCAACCGAAACTGATACGATGAGAATAGATACTATCGGGTCGGTTCACTATTCTTCACCGGAACAAGCACGGGGAGGGTATACAGATGAGCAATCCGATATATACTCAATAGGGGTTACAATGTTCGAAATGGTTACCGGAACCTTGCCTTTTGAAGGTGAAACACCGGTTGCCGTTGCTTTAAAACATATTCAGGACATACCTCCGGTACCTTCTTCTATAAAGCACAGTATCCCACAGGCTTTAGATGATATAATACTTACGGCAATGGCAAAAAGCAGACAGGACCGTTACAGCACTGTGCAAGAGTTAATCAATGATTTGGAAAGTATAAAATCCAAGCCGAGTTCAACCAATGACATTTTATTACCCAATATTAAACACGAAAGAAAGTATGACACCAGAAAGCTGGAAAAACTGCCGGAAGAAGATTTAATTATGGAAAAGAATCAACAGAAAACATTAATAACTAGCAAAAAAAATAAGAAAAGAAATAGTGAGAACGGCAATAGATTCCTTATGCCAATTATTTATATTCTTTTAATTGCAACTATATTAGGAAGCATCGGTTATTTTGTTAAAATGATTATAAATGAATTTGTTAAAGATTCTAATAATCCAAAGGAAATTATTCTTGGCAACTATGTAAACCGCCATATTGATGAGGTTAAGCAAGAGCTGGAAATAAACGGAATCGAGCCTGTAAGTATTACTTATGAGCCGAGCGATACTGTAGCAGAAAATATGGTTATTGATCAATTTCCAACCGCTGATTCTACCATGAAACTGGGCGGCTATACTACTTTAAAATTGGTAGTGAGTTCAGGAATGGATATGGTTGAAATACCCAAAGTAGAATGGCAGGATCATAGTGTTATGAAGATTAAGCTGGAAGATGAATATGGACTTATAGTTGATGAAGTTCCGGAGTTCAATGAAGAAGTCGCCAGTAGTATGAGTATAAAAACTGAACCTCCTGCCGGAGCACAGGTGAAAAAGGGAACAAAAATTACATTATATTGGAGCAAGGGACCTGAAAAGAAAATGGTTGTAGTGCCCAGCTTAATAGGTGATACTTACGAGCAGGCATTGAGAAAGCTTAACAATGCAAAGCTTAAGCTAGGTGAAACATTTCCCGAGGGTAGTGAAGGCCATCGCGGAGTAATCGAAGATCAAGCTCCTAAAGCGGGCGAGACTGTTGTTGAGGATACGCCTGTGGCAATTTTCTTTTCAAAAGATGCGGAGGAGCCGGGTGGCAGTACACCAATACCGGGAGCAAATGCTAAGACTATCACAATCGGGCTTCCGCAAGGGTATAATTTTGGTGAATCGGTACGGCTGAGAGTTTATATCACAAATACCGGCACCGGTGATGAAAGCTTGTACAAAGACTTATCCAGTGTACCGGTTAGCGAGTTTCCATATTCATTGATAATACCTATTGCCGGCACTGAAGTAAATGTCAGAGCATATATTAACGATATACTTGTATACGATAAAACATTTTAACGTATTCTTGTTTTAGGAGTGTGGTAATAAGCTTGTCCGAAGGGATTATTCTGAAGGGAGTCGGCGGATTCTATGAGGTAGTTGACAGTACTGAAAAGAATTTGCTTTACACTTGCAAGGTAAGAGGGATTCATCGTAAGCAGGGCGGATTTACACCTCTGGCTGGAGACCGCGTTACTTTTGACATACTTGACGATAAGAAGAAAGAAGGCCATATTGACAGGATTCTGGACAGGCGCAATTTTTTTATAAGACCGCCTGTGGCTAATATTGATCAAATGGCTATTGTGCTCTCTGTGGCAAGCCCGTGCCCTGATTTTTTGCTTGCGGACAAGCTTCTTATTACTTGTATTTCTAAGGATATCAGACCTTTGATTATTATAAACAAAGGTGATTTGGATACTAATCACCAAATTAAAGAAATTACGGATGCATATATTTACACAGGCTTCCCTATATTGGTTTTAAGTAAGTTTTTTAGTGAAGGGTATGATGAACTTCAAAAGAAGTTGATAGGATATATTACGGCCTTCGCCGGCCAGTCCGGAGTTGGTAAGTCTACTATACTTAACGCTATTTTAAACAATTGGGTTATGGAGACAGGAGAGGTAAGCGACAGAATTCAGAGAGGAAAGCACACTACCCGTCACGTTCAGCTATTCAGGCTTAATACGGGCGGATACATTCTTGACACACCGGGCTTTAGCTCATTTTCTGTTGAAAATGTGGGGCACGAAGATCTTCAGAACTTATACCCTGAATTCAGTCAAATTACTGATTCGTGCCGGTTTAAAGGCTGCAGCCATACCGGAGAGCCTGATTGTGCGGTCAGAGAGCTATATAATGAAGGAAAAATTAATCAAGGACGATATAATAGATATATAGAGCTTTATAGAGAGCTTAAGGAAATATATGACAACAGGTTTAGGAGATGAATTATGATTAAGGTTGCACCATCTATACTTTCAGCAGATTTTTCAGTTTTGGGAGCAGAAATTAAAAAAATTGAAAACGCTAAGGCAGATATGGTCCATATTGATGTTATGGACGGACATTTTGTACCCAATATAACCATCGGTCCATTAGTTGTGTCATCAATTCGTCCACTGACGAAACTTCCTTTGGATGTGCATTTGATGATTAATAACCCCGACCGGTATTTGGAAGCATTTAAAGACGCAGGAGCCGATATAATTACTGTTCATGCTGAAACGGTTCATCATTTAGACAGGGTGGTGAGTCAAATTCGTGAAATGGGTCTGAAGGCAGGTGTTTCTTTAAATCCGTCCACTTCGGAGACTGCTATTGAATATGTGTTGGACAAAATAGATATGATTCTTGTCATGACAGTTAATCCGGGCTTTGGGGGTCAAAGGTTTATTGACAGCATGCTTCAAAAGATTTCCGGGCTCAGGAAGACCATTTCAGCAAGGGATCTCAACGTCGATATTGAAGTTGACGGCGGGATTAATGAGAATACGGTTTCCAAGGTTACAAATGCCGGGGCAAACATTCTTGTTGCCGGATCTGCGTTTTTTAACAGTGAGGACCCGGAAACCTTTGTAAGACTGCTTAAAGAAAGAGGATCTATAAAATGAAAACCCTTATTGTGGGAAGCGGAAGCCTTTTTGATGAAAATCTTTTAATAAGATATTATCAATGGGCAGATGTAGTATTTGCGGCCGATGGTGGGCAAATGCATCTTAAAAAAGCCGGTCTTTGCTCTGATGTTTTGTTAGGTGATTTTGATTCTATAGGCAAAGCTGAGCTTGCAGAAATAAAAGATAATAATAATTCAGAATTGATTACTTTTCCAAAGGATAAGGATTATACCGATCTTGAGCTTGCTATTGATCTCGCTATAGAACGAGGGGCATCGGAGATTGTTCTTTTAGGTGCCAGCGGTACCCGCCTTGATCATACAACAGCAAATATTCATCTTCTTTACAAGCTGGCTGAAAACAATATTAAGGGTTATATAGAGGATGAACACAATAGAATATATCTTGTAAAAGAATCATTAGAAATTAAAAAACAAGATAATTATAAGGTATCAATTTTGCCTTTGCCCCCCTTTGCCGACGGAGTATCCACTAAGGGACTTTCATTTGAGCTTTCTGAAGCCAAATTGACCTTTGGTACAGGACTTGGTATCAGTAATGAATTTTGTGACGAAAAGGCAACAATATCTGTTAAGGAAGGACTTTTGTTAGTATTTATTTCAAGGGATTGACATTAGTCTTCAACTAAACTATTTCTTTTAGATTTAATTCTGCTCTTTCGCGGAGTAATATCAGCAGTTTCTTCCTTGCTAACCTCAATCATTCTGCAGTTGCCTTGAAAAATTGCTCCTTCGTCAGTCACAATGCTGTTGACCTCAATATCTCCGTAGAGCTTGGCTTGAGTCATAAGGTGCAAAATACCTTTTGCAAGGACATTACCTTTTATATATCCGCTTATGTATACATTGCTTCCATAGATATTACCTTTTACAGAGGATGTTGGTTCAATATATATATCACCGCTTGCTTTAACGTCGCCCTCAACTTTACCGAGTACTTTTACAGATCCCTCAGATTCAACATTACCTGTAAAAGAGGTAAATTCGCCTAATACAGTATCCATAGCCAGAGGTGTATTCTTTTGCTTAAACATTTGTTTACCTGCCTTTCATAACATGATTATCTTTTTTCCAAATATTTTGTCGGATTAGTCGGAACACCATTAACCTGTATTTCAAAATGAAGGTGTGTGCCTGTAGATGTACCTGTGTTACCCATTTTAGCTATCTTTTGCCCTTTCTTTACCCAGTCGCCCACCTTAACGCTATATGAGCTTAAATGAGCATATAATGATCTGAATCCATTGCCATGGCTTATAACAACATAATTTCCGTAACCACTGGTTCTTCCCGCTTCAACAATTTTGCCGTCACCGGCTGCGTATATTGAAGGGTATGACTTATTCCCGATATCAATACCATCATGTGAACGGTAATATTTAAAAACTGGGTGATAACGTCTGCCAAAAGCAGAATGAATAGTTGTACTGTTATCCACTGGCCAATATGTGGGAAGCGCATTGAGAAAGTTAGTAAGCTCTGCTTCTTTCTTGTTGATCTTATTGTTTGTATCATCCTCTGATAATTTGGCACTTTCAACAAGATCTATAAGAGAACGCAATTCGGTAAGACTTTCTTTAAAAGTTATTTCTTTAGAACTGCCACGGCTCACTGTCTTAATTGTACTCATATTGTTATCTACATAAGCAACTACCATATCCTCATATTCACACTTGTATTGTTCAATAGCCTGTTCGGAAATTGTTTGTGAAGTAGAAGCCGCAAAAATGAGTTCTGCATTCTCAATCATTTCATTAGTTTGATTTGCGATGTAATCCTCCAGCTCGGATTTTTGTGCCAAAATAAATTCTAATTCCTGATTGTGTTGCGCTTTAAGTGCTTGGTTTTCTTTTACTACAGACAATGTATAACCGGTAAGTGTCAACAGCGCAACTAACATCATCGCTGTTAAAGATAGTAAGGTTGTCCTATAGTTGTTGATTCTGATGGTCCGGACTGCTCCCTTGCGGTGCGGGACAAGCATAAAAGACAGATAGTTTCTCCTATTAGTGGAAATCTTCCCTGTCATCTTCTTCATGTCTACACTCCTTAATCATCTCTTTATATAAAGAAATATATTTTAATTGGGCTATTATAAGCCTATGTCCAATAACTATTACAAATATATTACGATTGTAAGTCAAATGTCGACTTTTTGTAAACATTCATATTATATTATATTATCTCTGAAAAGAGAAGAACTATTATTTTATTTTGTTTTGAATAAATGTTATAGTTGGTATATTATTAAGTAAATAGGGATAATGCGATGTTTTTCGAGGATAATGTATGAAAAAAACGACAATCAAAAGTAAAATATATATTGGGTTTTTAATTCTAGTAGTATTATCAGTTATTCTCTTTGGAAGCTTGTCATGGTTTACCCGTTCTTTTGTGTTAGAGGGGGCAAAAAAAATTCAGTACAATTCCTCATTGGCACAACAGATTGGCAACTTAAGAGTATTGTCCGACGAAAAAATTATTATATTATACCAAGGGATTTTAAATAAGCAGGATATTTCCGGTAAGTTAATCCAAAATGACAATGAAATAAATAATGTATGCACCAGTATTTTAACTGACATAAAAACTTTTGAGGCACTCGAACCCAAAATGGCGGTTCAGGAGGTTCAAAACCTTATTTCTTCAATCTTAGAAAAGGAAAGAAAGATAACTCAGAACTATGAAGCTTCTATAAAGCCGACAATAACCGATGTATATGAGGAGAAGCTTCTATTCTCTGTTTCTGATACTATGGCATTATGGGATGATTTAATCAAGGATATTTCAGTACAAAGTGATGAAAACCTTGTAACTCTTAATACTTTACTTGGTAACTTAGAGAGTGGTATAGATAATCAGAGCAAAAGCGCAGCCGGTATTAAATCAGTATTAGAAGGGATTCTAGACGGAGCCCGACAAATTAACTCAGAGGTATCTGTTCTTTCCTCTGATACGGATATATATTTCACAGAGAGCCAAAACGCGCTGGATGTTCTTAATTCTCTTTTAAATAATGCGGCAGCAGCAGAAGAATTACCTGCTATTGTTGCGGAGGATATTCCGATTTATGAATTTACTACACAAAAAAATACTATAGTCAATGAAAATAATGCTGTTATAACTGGGTTAAACAGCCTTGTAAGTCAGGGAAATAATTTAGCTCTTGAAATTGATTCTCTTTCTTCCGAACTTGGGAATTTTGGTACCGAAGCTATATCCGATGTCTTGGAACAGTTAGCTTTATTAACAGAAGCTGGAATAGCTGCTCAAGAAATAAGCGCCCTTGCAGTTTTGAGTGGTTTTTCGAGGGATCCATCCCTGCTTGAAAGCTTGATTAGTGAAAAGGTGCCCGCAATCAGAGAAACAATAGAGGGTATGAAAAATCAGAGTAATTTGGATGTTAATAAGCTGAATCTAGCTTCCTCCTCACTGGATACTGTGAGGTCCTATCTGGAACATGTGATAGCTGACAAGAAAGTCGATGGTATAAGGGATATAAACGGTACAAGAGAAGAACTGATTCCGCTGCTCGTCACCCTTGACCAAAATTTACAAACAAATTTTGATGAGAATATAATTGAATCCAGAAATATTGAAGGATATATTATTCCCGGAATTATTATTATGTCAGTAGCATCCATTTTCTTTGGTATCCTTATTGCTTTTATTGTGGGAACATCAATTGTAAAACCAATCAAGCAGATGACCGGACAATTGAAAAAAGCTGAGGACGGCGATTTTGCATCAAGGATAAAGATGCCCTCGACACCGGAGTTTTCTCAGATGGCAAAAAGCGTTAATGCAGTGCTTGATACCCGTGAACAAATTCTTAACGAAACTATATCGGTCAGCGAAAATATTGATAAATTGCGCAAAGAATTGTTTGGCAGTTTTATGAATAATAAGGAGCTGCTTAAAAACCTGGCGGCGGGGATGCAAGATCTTTTACATCAGTCTAAAGTAAAACCTGTCGATATAAATGAAGCCGATGTATTTGAGCCTGTAGAGCTCGATGCGGCGGTATCTCAGGAAGCCATAGATTTTACAGAGAAAAGCAAAATAGCTGCTCAGGAAGCGAAAGAGACCATTATTAAAGCTTCCGAGACAGTGAAGGATATTGCTCAGCAAATAGAACAATTAGAAGGCTCATCGGAAAAAATTGAGGAAATAACAAACACTATTACCCAGATTGCAAAGAGAACCAATCTGTTAGCGCTAAATGCCGCTATTGAAGCCGCCAAGGCCGGAGAGCAAGGCAGGGGATTTGCGGTTTTGGCCGATGAAATAAGGAAGCTGGCTGATGCCAGCGGTAATGCGGCAAAAGCAATCAAAAAGCAGTTAAACGATATTCAGGAACGAATTCAATGGACTGTCAGGAACATGGACGAGGGTGTAAGTGGAGTA
>CAZPIS010000067.1:0-8456 GCA_964586745.1 uncultured Ruminiclostridium sp. | reverse complement strand
CTTTGTGAGGTGATTGAATGGCTGACCAGAATATTGCATTTAATGTTGAAGGAATAACAGGCGACGATTCTGCTGAATCTTTAAAGAATTCTCTTACTATACTTAACGGAATCGCTGAAGTAATTGTCGATATTAATGCTAAGCGCGTTGCAGTTGAATATGATGAAGAAAGACTGAGTGCTGAAATAATAAAAGGAACTATTGAAGATGCAGGTTTTGAGGTGAAATAAACCTATTCAGCTTTAAGTTGGAAATGCCTGTCCTGTATTGACATGGATAGGCATTTATTTTATCCGGTATTATTAAAATCCGGTATTTGATTGTTTGGGGGCGATATAATGCATTTATTAGGTAATATAATTTGGATAATATTTGGCGGATTTATTGGCGCCATTCTTTGGTTTGTTGCCGGGATATTATGTTGTATTACTTTTATTGGGATACCCTTTGGCATACAATGCTTTAAAATTTCTTCCTTTGTATTATATCCTTTTGGACGTGACATTGAAATCAGAGGCTTTGGTATTGGTAGCCTTATCGGCAACGTAATATGGATAATTGCTCTTGGCTGGGAATTATGTGTTTACCATTTAATAGTCGGTTTTTTGATGTGTATTACATTAATTGGAATTCCTTTTGGAAAGCAGCATTTTAAACTGGCGAAGCTTTCTTTGGTTCCTTTTGGATCAAGAATCTATACAAAGAGTTGGTTGTAATAGAGGTGTTATTGTGCTGGGAATTATGGGAGGAACATTTAATCCGATTCATTATGGTCATCTTCTTATGTGCGAAGGCATACGGGAAGAATTCTACCTTGAAAAAATTATATTTGTTCCTGCTAAAATTCCGCCTCATAAAGACATTTCCGGGATAACAGAGGTAAATGACAGGTTTCACATGGTAGAGCTTGCTATTGCAGATAATCCTTATTTCATTTCCAGCGATATTGAAATGAAGAGGAAAGGCTCGTCATATACTGTTGATACACTAAGAGCCCTAAAAAAGTATATAAAAAGTGGAGATAAACCGGCGCTGATAGTCGGCGCTGATTCTTTGGTGCAATTGGAAACATGGAGGGAATATCGCGAAATTTTCAAGTTAGCGGTAATTATTGTAGCATCAAGGCCGGATACAGAAGAAGATATTTTAGAAAACTATATAACTGTATTCAAGAGTCAATATGGAGCAGAAATTCTGAAATATTCGGGTAAGGCTATGGACTATTCTTCTACAGAAATAAGAAGAAGAGTTAAAAATGGTTTATCCATAAAGTATCAATTGCCTCCCGAGGTTGAGAAATATGTATATAAGAATGGACTTTACAGCAATGCTTGAAGCAGGGGAAAAAAATGGAAATAAATATTATTATTAAAAGACTAAAGGATGATTTAGATGAATTTAGATTTAATCATTCAATAAATGTTATGGAAATGGCCGAATCTCTGGCGAAGCACTATGGAACCGATATTCATAAAGCAAGGCTTGCGGGTATACTTCACGATTGCGGTAAGAATTATAAAGGTGATGAGGCAAAGGAGTATGTTAATAGGATCGGTTATCAAGCCGATGATATAGAAATATTACAACCAAAGCTACTTCATGGTATAATAGGTGAGAATCTTGCTAAAGAGATATATGAAGTAACCGATGAAGAAATACTTGGTGCCATAAGATGGCATACCACAGGCAAGGCCGGTATGAATTTATTGGAAAAAATCATATATGTGGCTGATTACATTGAACCGCTAAGATCGTTTAAGGATATTGAAAATATGAGAAAGATTGCATTTGAGGATTTGGATAAATGTATTGTTTATTGCTCTGAAAGTACGATTGATTTTGTGTTAAAAAAAGGCGTCCTTTTACATCAGAACACGGTTGACACTCGAAATTACAGTTTAATGCTCATAAAATACAGGAATGAAAAATATTAATGCAATAAGGGGGTGCCTTTATGGATTGGTATCTTTTCCAGTTGAATCCGGATTTTTTACTTATGGTAATTGCTCGTATTCTTTTATCATGTATATTAGGTGGGATAATAGGCTTTGAGCGCGAGCAGTCTCGTAATAAACCGGCCGGGTTCAGGACGCATATTCTTGTTTGTCTGGGTTCGTGTTTGGTTATGCTTATAGCGAGTTTTTCTATTATTTCATATTCCGGACAGGTAAATATTGACCCAACACGTATAGGTGGTCAGGTTGTAAGCGGTATAGGCTTTTTGGGTGCCGGTGCTATAATAAGACATGGTGTTTCGGTTAAAGGGATAACTACGGCAGCGAGTATTTGGGTTGTAGCTTGCGTAGGTCTGGCATGTGGTGTCGGTTTTTATACCGGGGCTATATTGGTTACTTTACTTATTTGGACAATACTGATGTACCTTAAAAATCTAGAAATTAAGCTGGCAAAGAGGATTAGTTTTAATACGCTTGAAATTGAGGGAGAAAAAGATAAGCAGGTTATTTATCCTCTTAGCAGCATATTAAAGCAATTTAGTATTATTATTAAGAGCCTTGAAATACTTGATATTCCCAAATCAAACAGACAAAGAATTTTGTTTCAATTAGAAACAGAGAATAACAATTTGGATTTAACTGAATTATCAGCTAAAATAAACGAAATAGAAGGGATATTGAAAGTATCCATGTAAAGAAGGAGATGTCAAAGCTTTTGTCAAATAAAGGTAAAAATATTTTCAGAGAAATTTCTGAGTGGGTATTGCTAATCATTGCGGCTTTTTTCATTGCATCAATAATTCAAAGCGAGCTGTTTGCACTTACAGAGGTTAATATGGAATCGATGCTGGAGACCTTGGAGCCCGGAGATAAGCTAATCATGAACAAGCTTGCGTATAATTTTAAAGAACCAAAAAGAGGCGATATTATTATATTTTTGAGGGATGAACCCGTAGATGGTATTATAGGTAGGGCTTCTATTTATATTAGCGACATCGCTAAAAAGTTTAATAAAGATTTTAGAAGAAACAGGCTTATAAAGCGAGTTGTAGGTATTCCGGGGGACACAATAGAAATAATAGACGATATTTTGTTTGTTAATGGCATAGAGCAAAATGAGTCTTATACACGTATAGATCCATATGAGAATAAGGTAGTAAATCGTCAGATGAAAAAAGTTGAGGTGCAAACCGGCGAGCTATTTGTTATGGGAGATAACAGGGGGCAAAGTTTGGATAGCAGGGATTTTGGTGTAATTGAACGCACCTGGGTTGAAGGTAAGGCAATTTTTAGAGTAATACCTTTTTCTAAATTCGGTAAACTGAGCCACTAATTGATATATTAAAATATTTTTTATTAGAACCTGCAAATCAGGTTCTTTTATTTTTAAAATTCATTGAGAAAACTGATGAATTATTTAATAATTTCTAATTGACATTTTAAATAAATGGTGTAATAATATCTAATGTTGTTTAGTATAATTAAACTTTTAGTAATGTAAACATACCTGTTTGTTTAATTCTATTAAACTTTTTTATTTTAAAAGTGGATGCTATGTCCTAACCGTGTGGAATACGAATTGAATAAAAAGGGGGAATTCCATGCAAATAGGTAATAAAATCAAGAGACTCAGGTTAGAAAGCGGAATGACACAGGAAGAAATTGCTGATCGCTGTGAGCTTACCAAAGGCTATATATCACAACTTGAACGGGATCTTACGTCACCTTCCATTTCAACTTTGGAGGATATTTTGGAATGCATGGGAACAAGTCTCCAAAAATTCTTTGGTGAAGAGGTTATTGATGAGCAGGTTGTATTCACTGATTCAAACTATTTTGTAAAAGAAGCAGCCGATCATAGTTATGCTATAAACTGGATTGTTCCTAATGCCAAAAAGCGCCAGATGGAACCGATCATTGTTGAGATTACTCCCAACTGTTCCTTTGAAGAGGACCAACCACATCAGGGTGAAGAATTCGGTATGGTATTGAGCGGAAGCTTGTATCTATCTTTAGGTAAAGAGCGTTTTCGCCTAAAAAAGGGAGATTGCTTTATGTTTAAACCTAATAAAACTCATGTGATGAAAAACACAGGAAAAACTATTGCAAAGATATTATGGATTTCAACACCACCAAGCTTTTAATATAGGGGAAGAGAAAAATGAGTAAAAACCTTATTGAACTGAAAAATCTTACAAAGCGCTATAATGACATGACTGCTGTTAACAGTATTAATCTGACTATAAAAGAAAATGAATTTGTTACACTTCTAGGTCCCAGCGGATGTGGTAAGACAACGACTCTGCGTATGATTGGCGGGTTTGAGGACCCCGATGAAGGGAAGATTTTATTTGAAGGTAAGCTTTTAAATGATGTTCCGGCCTATAAAAGAAATGTAAATACGGTTTTTCAGCGCTATGCGTTGTTCACCCACATGAATGTCTATGAAAACGTTGCTTTTGGCCTTCGTGTAAAGAAAGTCTCCAAAAGTGAGATTGACAGAAGAGTAAAAAAAATGCTAAAGATGGTTGACCTGGAGGGCTTCGAAAAGCGTTACGTAGATTCTTTAAGCGGAGGCCAGCAACAACGTGTTGCCATTGCCAGAGCATTGGTTAATGAACCAAAGGTACTTCTTTTAGATGAGCCTCTGGGCGCCCTTGATTTAAAGCTCAGGAAAGAGATGCAAATAGAACTTTTGGATATGCAAAGAAGTGTGGGGATTACATTTATTTACGTCACTCATGACCAAGAAGAAGCGCTTACAATGTCCGATACTATTGTGGTAATGAATAAAGGTATTATTCAACAGATAGGAACACCTCAGGATATATATAATGAGCCTACTAACAGATTTGTAGCTGATTTTATCGGTGAGAGCAATATTATAGAGGGAACTATGCCTGAGGATTTTAAAGTTTCATTCGACGGCTTGGTTCTTGATTGCGTTGATAAGGGTTTTGCACCAAATGAACCTGTAGATATAGTTATTAGGCCTGAGGATATTCGTATTGTAGTCAATCCCGAAGAGGGAATGATTAAAGGAACTGTTACATCAGTTGTATTTAAGGGTGTTCACTATGAAATGCTTATAGAATCTGACACAAGAGAGTATCTGGTTCAGCGTACCATGATGTTCCCGGAAGGCAGTGTTGTAGGTATGAATGTCCAGCCTGGAGATATACAGGTTATGAAAAGGGGGGATGTGCCATGCAGCGAAGAGGAAGAGGGAAAATAGCATATCCTTATGTTGTTTGGATGATTATCTTTATCGTGGTACCATTATTTCTGATTCTTTTTTATAGCTTTACCGAGGGCGATATTCATAATATAAGTGATTTAAAATTCGCCTTGAAAAGTTATGAAAAAGTCCTTGAGCCAATCTATTTAAAGGTAATAGGAAATTCTTTTCTGTTGGCAGGTGTGTCAACTTTTATATGCCTGATTATTGGATTTCCCGTTGCAATGATAATTGCTAATACCGATGTAAAGTACAGAAACTTATTATTGATGTTTTTCTTAGTACCTATTTGGATGAATTTTTTACTTAGGACTTATGCGTGGATGTCTCTGCTTTCACCAAACGGGCTAATAAACAGATTATTGTTGTGGATAGGGTTACCTAAGCTTGAGATAATGCCGGGTAAGGGTGCGGTTCTTCTGGGTATGGTATATAATTTTATGCCCTTTATGGTTTTGCCCATTTATACCGTTTTAAGCAAGATCGATAAACATGTATTAGAAGCTTCAAGCGATCTTGGCGGAAATAGTTTTACAACCTTTTTGAGAATAATTTTGCCACTGAGTATACCGGGAGTGGTTTCAGGGATTACCATGGTATTTTTGCCGGCAGTTAGCACCTTTGTAATATCAGGTTTATTGGGTGGCGGTAAAACACCTTTAATAGGTGATTTAATCGAACAGCAATTCCTTTCATCACGGAATTGGCATTTTGGATCATCCCTATCGATAATACTAATGATAATGATTTTAATTTCAATGGCTATAATGTCCCGAATTGACAGCAGTCCTGAGGATGAGAGGAGGAAAATTTAATGAAAAAAACAATCAAAAAAATATACATGAGCATAATTTTCCTTTTTCTTTATGCGCCTATTATAGTATTGATAGTTTTCTCGTTCAATAAATCCAAATCCAGGGGACAATGGGGTGGGTTTACTTTTGAATGGTATATTGATCTTTTTAAGGACAGACAGATTCGTGAAGCACTTTATTATACGCTAATAATTGCAGTAATATCCACTTTGGTATCTACTATTGTAGGAACCTTTGCCGCCCTGGGCATTAATAATATGAGTAAATTAGGGCGCACCATCGTGCTCAATATGAACAATCTCCCTGTTTTAAATCCTGATATAGTAACAGGTGTAGCCCTTATGACGCTGTTTATTTCCATACAAATGGAGCTTGGATTTGTAACTATGTTAATAGCCCATATAGCATTTAGTATCCCGTATGTTATTTTAGCGGTGTTGCCAAAGCTTAGACAACTAAATAAACATACTGCAGAAGCGGCGCTGGACTTAGGTGCAACTCCGGCCTATGCAATGAGAAAGGTTATTATTCCTGAAATAATGCCGGGCATTGTAAGCGGCGCTTTAATTGCTTTTACATTATCAATAGACGATTTTGTCATTAGCTTTTTTACAGCCGGCACATCAGCAACAAATTTATCTATATTGATTTACTCAATGGCAAAAAGAGGTGTTAAGCCTACAATAAATGCCTTAAGCACACTAATGTTTGTTGTAGTTCTTATTTTAATGCTTATTATAAATACAAAGAAGGAAAAGGGAGAGGATATTATAATATGAAAAAACATGTACTATTATTTGTAGCTTTAGCTTTAATTCTTGCCATTGCGGTACCGCTTGCAGGATGTGGCTCAAGTGTTGTTATTAACGTTTTTAATTGGGGCGAATATATGGATGAAACCTTAATTGATGAATTTGAAAAAGAAACCGGAATTAAGGTAAACTACAAAACCTATGCAACAAATGAGGAACTTCTTGCCAAAATGGAAGCCGGCGGAAGTAGCTACGATGTTGTGTTTCCGTCCGATTATGCGATTTCGGAAATGATAAAAAAAGATATGCTTCTTGAAATAGATTTTAATAATATCCCTAATTTTAAATATATTGATGAGCAATATAAAAATACAGAATATGACCCTGAAAACAAATACTCGGTACCCTATTTCTGGGGAACCATCGGTATACTTTATAATACAGATATGGTAGATGACCCGGTAGATAGCTGGGATATCCTTTGGAATCCTAAGTATAAGGGCCAAATTCTTATGAAAAAAGATGTGCGGGATACCTTGGGAATTGCCCTTAAAAAGCTGGGTTATTCAATGAACAGTACTGTTGACAGCGAACTGGAGAAAGCAAAATCTATTCTTAAAGAGCAGATGCCTCTTGTAAATGGCTATTACGGCGATGAAATACGAGACCTTATTGCCAATGGCGATGCTGCATTGGGCTTGACCTACTCAGGTGATGCTATGGATCTATATTGGGAAGAGTTTGATAATATAGCATACGGTATCCCTAACGAAGGAACCAATGTTTGGTATGATGCAATGGTTATTCCTACAAGCACTAAGTATAAAAAGGAAGCAGAAATGTTTATAAATTTCATGCTTGACCCCGATGTAGCCTTTAGAAACTCTGAAGCGGTGGGGTATACTTCTCCGAATACCGAAGCTTTAAAGAAGATGCGTGAGGAGTATCCCGAGGTATTTGATTTGCCTGCCTACTGGCCTGATGATGAGATTCTTAAAAAGAGTGATGTTTATATTGATTTAGGCGATTATAAGGTTAAATACAACGATATTCTGACTCAAATTCTTGTAGATTGAAATGAACACTGAAAATAATATTCCAATATACAAAATGCTTAAAGAATATAAGGGTAAGGATTACTTACCCTTTCATATGCCGGGGCATATTCTTGGCAGAGGGTTATATGATGAGTTTAAACTTGCGGGCAGTCTGGATATAACCGAGATTCCGGGTTCAGATTGTCTACATGAGCCTCACGGAGTGATTAAGGAAGCACAGGACCATGCAGCCGCATGCTTTGGAGCCGATTATTCATTGTTTTTGGTTAACGGTTCAACCTGCGGTATTCACGCTATGATTCAAGCATCGATAAAACCCGGGGGAAAGCTGATTCTCGGACGAGATTGTCATATTTCTGCCCTTAATGCATTAGCTCAGATTAACGGTGAGCCTGTCTTTGTCTTACCTCAAGTGGATAAAAAAACCGGAATACCTCTCGGAGTAACCGCCGAGGACTTGAAAAAAGTTATAACAGCAAATCCTGATGCGCAAGCCATCTTGATTACCAGACCGGGTTATTATGGGATTGCGACGCAGTTAAGCGAAATATCAAAGCTGGCAAAGACTTATAAAATGCCTCTCTTGGTTGATGAGGCTCATGGCGCACATTTTTGTTTTCATGGGGATTTCCCGAAAC
>CAZPIS010000066.1:0-8545 GCA_964586745.1 uncultured Ruminiclostridium sp. | reverse complement strand
CTAGCACAGGGTATAAAAACTGATGGCGGCGGCACAATCCGTATTGAAATGAATCATATGGATATGTCTTGTATTCCATTCGGTATTGATACCAATAAAAACGATACCCGGATTCTTGCAATGGCCAAGAATCTTCAGAATGAAAACACCGGAACTCCTACAATACTTGTTACAAAGGATGTATACATGGCCATAAAGGCTGATTCCTTTGGAATTGAGGTTCAGGATTATAATAATGACAAAATTAAAAGTGACGAGGTGTATACGGGCTGCATAAATACATACGCATCATCGGAAAAGATTAATCTGGTTTATAAAGGGGGACTTGCTGCAGATGAACTTAAGCTTGATGAATCCTTGGCTCCCAATCAGTTTTTGTATATAACCAGCACGGATGATGATAACCACAGAATTATTGCACGCTTTGACGGAAAAAACATAGTACCTTTGAAATATGCCAAAAGCAGTGCATGGGGCCTAACACCCATTAATATGGAGCAAAAGATGGCATTTGAGCTCCTTATGGATAAGGATATTCCTTTTGTTACTATTACAGGAGGAGCCGGTTCGGGGAAGACTATACTGGCTACGGCAGTGGCTTTGGAGAAAGTCATCGAACAGGGTGAATATAGTAAAATTGTATTTGTAAGGCCAACAGTTGCAGCCGGTAATGATATTGGATACTTACCGGGCACTGAGGAGGAAAAGCTTAGACCTTGGATGGGCAGCTTTTACGATGCCATCGGTAATCTCATGAATGTCAAGATGAACGGAAACAGTGATAGCTCAAAACACAATCGTAATATAGGAAAGCCTGATTTCTCGATAGACAATTTTATAGAGACCTATAGAATGAAAGGTGTTATTGAAACAAAAACATTTACATACATGAGAGGGCGCACTTTGAGTAATGCAATGGTGATTGTTGATGAGGCGCAGGAGCTGACACCTCATTTGGCAAAACTAATGCTGACGCGTGCAGGGTTCGGATCAAAGTTTGTTTTTATTGGCGACCCTACAGATAATCAGATTGATAATGTTCTTGTTGATGCAAAGAGTAATGGCTTGGTGTATACTGTAGAAAAAATGAAAGAGTTTCAGATTACCGGGCACGTCGCATTAAAGCAGGTTGAACGAAGCCCTTTAGCAAGTATTGCAGAACGATATATGTAATTGTCGGAAAGCGCGAATTGTTATACTCATATAAAAATGCTATAATTAAAACTGTTAAAGGTCAAGTTATACTCAAGGAGGACTGCTATGATACAAATCATAAAAGTCATGGATAAACGGCAATTAAATCAATTTATTAAATTTCCTTTTCAATTATATAAAAATAATCCTTATTGGGTACCTCCGCTTATATCTGATGAAAAATTCACCCTTGATAAAAAGAGAAATCCCGCATTTGAATTCAGCGATGCTGAGCTTTGGATGGCGTATAAAGACGGCAAGATAGTAGGGCGTATTGCAGGTATAATTAGCCACAGTTACATAGGTAAATGGGGAAACCGTTATGCCCGTTTCGGCTGGATTGATTTTATCGACGACCTTGATGTTTCAAAAGCCCTTCTTGAAACTGTTGAAAAATGGGCTAAGGAAAACGGACTGGAAGGCATCCATGGCCCATTGGGGTTTTGCGACCTAGACAAGGAAGGAATGCTTATAGAAGGTTTTGAGGAGCTAGGCACTTTTATCACTATATACAATTTTCCGTACTACATGAAGCATATGGAGGTTTTAGGATATATCAAGGATGCCGAATGGATAGAAATTGATATAACATTGCCCAAAGATGATGTAGCCGAGAAAGTTTCAATATTATCTCAAAAAGCAAAAGAGAAATACGGTCTAAGCGTTGTTCCTTTAAAGAAATCCAAGGATGTTATCCCTTATATTAAAGAGATTTTTGATTTACTGAACCAAGGCTATGAGCATCTTTACGGTGTTGTCCCGATAACGGCAAAACAGGTCGAGTGTTATGTGAAGCAATTTTTCTCATTTTTAAATATGGATTATATTTGTATTGTAAAAGGTGAGGATGGAAAAATAGCCGGATTCGGAATTATTATGCCATCTCTCTCCAAGGCAGCTCAAAAGAGCAAAGGACGTCTTTTCCCGACGGGGTTTGCTCACTTTTTAAAAGCTATAAAGAAAAATGATACTCTGGATTTGTATCTGGTTGCCATAAGGCCTGAGCTGCGTTCAAAGGGAGTCCCTTATGTCATGTTGAATGAGCTTACTTCGTCAGCCCTAAAAAACGGAGTAGTCAGAGCAATTGCCTCGCCTGAGCTGGAGACGAATCATGCGGTTCAATCAATGTGGAGAAGTTATGAAACCCGCATTCACCGCAGAAGAAGATGTTACCTTAAATTGTTTAATAATTTTTCTGAAGAAAATATAGTACCGGTGGAATCATAATTATATAAATATCTATGTATAATGATAAAAGCCGATAAAGGAGGCTGTATTATGGATGATTTTTATGCTTATGCTTGGCTTGGGTTGATTGTGGTTCTTATCATAATTGAGGCTGCTACAGTGAGTCTTACCACAATATGGCTGGCCGGCGGAGCCCTGATTGCTTTTATTTTTGCATTGTTTGGATTGCCTTTGTGGACACAGATAGCGGCCTTTCTGGCAACATCTATAATACTTCTGGTATTTACAAGGCCCATCGCAGTAAAATATTTCAAAAGCAAAATACAAAAGACTAATACCGATGCTCTTATAGGAACAACCGGATTAGTTATTATGGATATTTCAGAGCATAAGCCAGGGCAGGTAAAGGTAAGAGGCCAGATATGGACAGCTGTGAGTGAATCGGGTGATTATATCAAGGCAGATACCGAAGTTATAATTGTGGCAATTGAGGGAGTAAAGCTTGTAGTAAAAGCATCAGTTAAAAACTAAAAATAAAATTTTGGAGGTATATTATTATGGCAGAATACGTTGTTCCAATTTTAATTGTAATTGCGATTATCATTGTAATGAGAAACATCAAGGTTGTTCCCCAGGCTCAGGCTTTCATTTTAGAAAGATTGGGCGCATATAAGGAAACATGGGAGGTTGGTCTCCACTTTAAAATTCCGCTGATTGACAAAATCTCCAATCGTGTTTCAATTAAGGAAAAGGTATTAGATTTTCCGCCACAGCCGGTTATTACAAAAGATAATGTTACCATGCAAATTGATACGGTCATATATTTTACAATTACCGATCCTAAGCTTTATACCTACGGCGTTGAACGTCCCATGATGGCTATTGAAAACCTTACCGCAACGACCTTACGTAATATTATCGGTGACCTGGAATTAGATGAGACTTTAACATCCCGTGACACAATAAACACCCAAATGAGAATTATTTTGGATGAAGCAACAGATCCGTGGGGGATTAAGATCAATCGTGTAGAGGTCAAGAATATCATTCCGCCGACAGATATCCAAAATGCCATGGAAAAACAGATGAGAGCAGAGCGCGAGAGACGTGAAGCTATTCTTAGGGCAGAAGGTGAAAAGACCTCAAACATTCTGGTTGCTGAAGGTAAGAAACAGTCTGTCATTCTCGAGGCTGAAGCTGAAAAGACATCTGCAATATTAAGGGCTGAGGCAAAAAAGGAATCTATAATGCGTGAAGCCGAAGGTCAGGCCGAAGCAATCCTGAAAGTTCAAGAGGCTACCGCTCAAGGACTTAGGATGATTAAAGAACAGGAGTTAACTAAAGAGGTTATTGCAATTCGAAGTCTGGAAGCTTTTGAAAAGGCTGCTGACGGAAAAGCAACAAAGATTATAATTCCTTCGGATATTCAGAACATGGCATCATTTGTGACTTCAATTAAAGAACTGTCAAACTGATAGAAAACAAAATATGAGGTGGTTGTCTCAAAATCATCCACGCAAAGATAGCAAAGATAACTGAATAGAACTTTTTGACTTAATGGGACCTCTAGCCGATGTCATGTGTGAAGCGGAGCACGGAGTGTGTAGCACCGCGAATAATCTCCGGATGAAATTCCTTAAGTGGCACACATGATATTGATTAGAGGTCTTGGCGTTGCATTGTGCGTTTATTTATTCTTCTATGACATGTTTATTTTTTATTATGAGGAAATTTTCTGTTTAAGTATACAAATGCATTTGCTCTGACCATAGCGTACTCTATGCTATCGCAAAAATTATCCTTTCCGACCAGTTCAATAAAGCCATGTCTATTTAATAGTCCATAGGGTTGTTCTTGAACCTGTGTAAACAGTAACAGAATTTTATGCTTGCGACAATAGGAATAGGTTTTAAACAGAGCATGATAACCTGTGGCATCCATAAAAGGAGCGTGCCGCATACGGATTATCATAACATATGTTTTTGAAATATTATCCTGAATTGTATTTGTAAATTTATCGGCAGCACCGAAGAAAAAAGGACCGTATACCTGAAATATTTGAATAGCAGGATCAATTCCCTCCGGGTTACTGAGAGTTATGCCGGGATTATCCTCAAGGTCGCTTTTAATTGACTCCACTTTCGTTATATCAGCCATTCGTTTCATAAATAGGAATGCGGCCATAACAACTCCGAACTCTATAGCTACTACAAGGTCCACAGCCACAGTAAGGATAAATGTGGTCACAAGAATGGCTATATCAGTTTTGGGTGCTTTAAATAAGCTCTTAAAGGTTCTCCATTCACTCATATTATATGCGACTACCATCAGGATTGCGGCAAGAGTGGGGAGGGGAATCATCTTGGCAAAGGGCATCAAGACCATCATTATTGCTAAAACAACCACAGAATGAACTATACCTGCTACAGGAGTTCTACCGCCGTTTCGGACGTTAGCCGCTGTTCTTGCTATAGCACCGGTAGCCGGTATTCCGCCGAAGAGTCCAGAAAAAATATTAGCCACACCCTGTGCAACCAGCTCTGTATTTGAATTATGCTTATCACCAATCATACCATCAGCCACAACAGCCGACAATAAAGACTCTATCCCTGCGAGGATTGCTATTGTGAGCGCTGTAGGGAAAAGCTTCGCAATCATGTCAATACTGATAAAAGGCATCTGAAAGTTTGGTAAAACTGCTTCTAGATTACTGTATCTGTTACCTATTGTATCAACATTTATTCCTAAAAATTTAACGAGGGGAGTAGTAAATAATATTGCGACGAGTGATCCGGGAATTTTCTTGTTTATGTATGGCCAGCCAATGATTATTAATAGAGCAATAGCACCCATAATTAAACTGCTTATTGAAATTGTATTTATATATTTTAGGTATTGTACGATTCTTGGGAAAAATTCTGAAGGCAGTTTCTCAGTTTTTAATCCTAAAAAATCTCCGATTTGTTGAGAAAAAATAACCAGGGCGATACCGCTTGTAAAGCCTGTCGTAATTGGGTACGGTATGTATTTAATTATACTTCCGATTTTAATAAGGCCCATAAAAACAAGGATGAATCCGGCCATAATGGTTGTGACTATTAATGCAGGGTATCCTTCTTTTTCAATGATTCGGTAGATTATTACTACAAATGCGCCTGTGGGACCGCCAATCTGTACTCTGCTCCCACCTAACAAGGAAATAATAAAGCCGGCTATGATAGCGGTGTAAAGTCCCTTTTCGGGTGACACCCCGGATGCTATAGCCAGTGCTATGGATAATGGAATAGCAATTATTCCGACAATTATTCCTGCGGTTATATCCTTAAATAGTTGCTCTCGTGAATAACCACCTTTTAAGGCGGTGAATAATTTTGGCTTTTGCATGCTCTTGTCCCTTTCGTGAATTAATACAACAATTTATAAATTATCACTAAAGGGCGCAACTGTAAAATAGAAAATAAGTCAAAATATCAATTAGAATTTGTCTATTTTTATAAAATCTTTATAGAAAACTATTTGTTTGCTTTTCATAGCTCTTAATAACTACTTTTATATTCTGCCATGAGTAAATCAATCATTCTGCCATAGCTCTTAACACCATCTTCTTCGCCGTTTAGTTTTAAATAAGTATCATTCATTTTATCTGCTACTTCGTTCGCAATTCCCTTAAATTGCTCCCAGTATGCCCCGGATGACTCCAAATCTCTCAAATATCCGGGACCGTAGTTATCAGCTATAGCAAAACAGCGTTCAGGACTCTCTTTGTAAAGTGCATTCATAGAATATTGCAGAGCCATAACACTACCGGAATATTGAAAATCAATATCAGGATGCGCAATACAGGCCTTATAGGCTATATAATTAGCCTCATCTTCTCTTGCGAAGCCTCTTTGATGAGCCATCTCATGCATTGCGGTAGAAGCAATATCCATATGCGGAATGTCAATATCTATATTAGCTTCACCTGTAAGGCAGGAATAAATACCAATTATATTTGAGTAGGACATAAGCTTAGAAAGCAATACAGGCTTAGGAGGACCATATTTCCCCCCTAAAAACGGGTATTTATGCTCAATAGCTTCATATCCTTTCACAGCACGTTTTAAGACTGACTTATATCCCCCTTCAACAAACATAACGCCGCCCTGATCTTCGGAAACCTGTTCTCTTAATTTATTCGTATCTTCAACAAGCCAGCGGCAAAGTTCATCCAAATCTTCCACTGAAGATTTCTGAACAGTTATTCCGGCAAGCTCAGAATAAGGTAAACGCTCATAATTAATACTCCAGAGCATTGTCTGAACAAAAAACCAAATAGATCCAATCAGGACCATATTAGCAATAAACTTTATGAGAACTATACCTTTGCGTGACAGGACTGCCTTAATAACAAGGTATATAAGCCTTGCGGGAATATATATGATAAGTATAATCAGAGCCAATTCGGCGATTGAGAAAGGAAATAAACCTGTTAATAAGCTTACAGGTTGCATTATTAATTTATATATACCTCTTGAATAAACATTTTCAGTGAATTCGGGGTATTGTGACATAACCTGCTTGATTAGTATCGCTATGGGTATTAGTATTACTGATATGAATTTCCACTTGTAAATCTTTTTTTCGTTTGATGTTCTATTGATTTGCATAAAAACCTTTCCAATAAATACTTTATAATAATTACTATTTTTCTCTTTATTTTATCATGAAATCATAGGATAAAGAATAAAAAATAATAGGCGAAATATTCCTGATTATTATGTATAATATATGTTAAGTAGATACTAAATCTACACAAATATTGCGGGGAGGCGTTTTTTATGATTGAGAATGTCAGTAACGAGCTAAAAACTTATTTTGAGGGCAAGCCTATATTATCTTCATTATTATCTTTTGATATGTACATACTTTTAGGCTGCAGTGCATTAAGGTTTCTTGATGTCTTTGTAAACCTTGGAGGTATTATTAGCGGATTGATCTATTATGTGTTTATACTTGGGCTTCTATTATGCCTTGCAAAAAAGAATTTTTTTGCTTTGACCATAGGTCTAGGTGTTGAAGCACTAATTAATCTAATCTATCTAATTAAGTATTTACCAGGTCAGTATGGCTTCTTTAGTTGGTCTTCACTGTTTGGCCTGTTGGTTTACGGCTTTCTTGCATATATGGCATTTAAAAAGTATTCTGCTAAGAGCAGTACATAATAATAAGCATATGTTATTTCATATTAAGGACTGTTTAGAATTATTTCACTATGTCGTTCTGATTCTGGGCAGTCTTTTTTTGCATAGATTTGGTTATCTGGGAGCTATTAATTATAGAAATAAATGAACTGAAGCCTGTATTGTATCGTCAATAGGTTAAGAAGAAAAGATATGGAAACACATCCATTTATAAAAATCTAATATCAAGGAGAATCAGTATGATTTTTAGATTTGAACAGAAAACAGCTTTGGTAACAGTTCTTATAATATTACTGACTATTTTGGTTGGATGTTCAGCTCGTGCAAATGTCAAGCCTTTTGACGTGAATAACACCAATGACCATAATCAGCCCCCCGCTCAGAACGTGGTTACGCTGCAGTCGGAAAAGAAAGCTACAGTAAAGGTATCTGATAGCCCTAGTATTGATTTACCATTGGCAGTTGCTTTGCCTGAGGACTTAACGGTTGAGGAAAAGGTTGAATTTTATCTTGATAAACTAAAGGATAAGGAGTTTACCGGCACATATGGTGACGGATACACTTGGTATACCGCGGCAGAGGAGCTTGGAATGATAGGAAAACCGGCTATTCCCGGCTTAATCAAAAAGCTTGATACACAAGATGATTATGAGCGCGCATTAGCTTTATATGCACTTCTATTAGCTTCACAGCAGGAAAATGTAAAGTCATTTTCAAAAGGCGAATATATTGATGTAAATTTGGACTTTAATAAGGACAATCACACCGAAATGGTAGATAAGGCAATGGCCTGGTGGGATAAATACAAGGATAATTTTTAAGTAAAAAGGTATTGTGATTTTTGTTGATATGCATTATAATGACATTGCCCGTTACCGAAATCGTAGATTTCGAACAGGCACCCAAGTCATTGATACTTCGTATGAATGACATTGCCCGTTACCGAAATCGTAGATTTCGAACAGGCACCCAAGTCATTG
>CAZPIS010000065.1:0-8590 GCA_964586745.1 uncultured Ruminiclostridium sp. | reverse complement strand
CCATCAAGCGTTATTTAAAGGAAGACCGTTTAGAAATTGTCGGGGAGAATAAAGGCTTTATTCGTTGTGAATTGTGTGGCAGGCCGATCAATAGCGGTTATTTTTGTGAAGTATGCTTTAAAGAGGGTAATGCAAAAAAGCAAAAAGAGCGCGGCCTGGGTACAAAATCTACATATGTACCTTGGGAAGATGGATCAAACCAAATCAAAAAGGGAATACAGTATGGTGAGAAGAAAAATGGAAAATAATGAACATAATAATATGGTTTATAATGAAGAGGTCATGCTAATCTAAGCAGGGCCTCTTTTTGAATTTATGAAAAATATATTGAATTGTAACAAAAAAAACAATCATGGTATAATTAATATTAAAATAAACCGGGGTATAAGTTTGATGAAGACAATTATAATAAATGGTGCCGATGACGAAGCATTTGCGTATGCCGCAAAAGCCTTGAGTGAAGGAAAACTGGTGGCTTTCCCTACAGAGACAGTTTATGGTCTCGGGGCAAATGCTCTTAATACAGATGCAGTTAAGAAAATATATGAAGCTAAAGGCAGACCTTCAGATAATCCACTGATTGTACACATTGCCGAAGTTTCGAAGCTCAATGAATTGGTTGCAGAAATACCTGAAGCTGCATCTGTGCTTATAGAAGCTTTCTGGCCCGGGCCTTTAACCATGGTTTTTAAAAAGTCAAATCTTGTTCCCGATATTATTACGGCCGGTCTGGATACAGTTGCTGTTCGTATGCCCGATAATCACATTGCCCGAAAGCTTATAAGAGAAGCTGGTGTTCCGGTTGCCGCGCCAAGCGCGAATATTTCAGGCCGACCCAGCCCCACAACATATAAGCATGTATTCGATGACTTATATGGTCGTATAGAATATATTATTGATGGAGGCCCCTGCCAGGTAGGAGTGGAGTCAACTGTTCTGGATGTCACCACTGATATTCCCATTATACTTAGACCGGGCGGAATTACCTTGGAGATGCTGGAAAATAGCTTGGGAGAAGTGAACACAGACTCTGTGCTTGAAATTACGGGAGATGTGAAGCCACGTTCTCCGGGTATGAAATATCGCCATTATTCACCAAGGGCTGAAATGATTCTAATAGGTGGAGAATCAGATTTTGTTGTGAAAAAGATTAATAAACTTATTAGCGATAGCAGTGAACGGGGACTTAATGTGGGAGTTTTAACAAGCCTTGAAAACGCACATAAATACAATGCAGACGTAGTTGTGGAAGCCGGATCTATAAAAAATCCCAATCAAATTGCAGCCGGATTATATGACTCGCTCAGGACATTTGATGAAAAAAATGTCGATATTATCTATTCGGAAACTTTTGAAGAAAAGGGAATAGGGAGAGCTATTATGAACAGGCTTAGAAAGGCTTCCTCCGGGAAAGTCATTGAGGCAAAAGAGGAGAATTGATATGGTGAAGCGGATTATTTTTGTATGTACGGGTAATACCTGCAGAAGCCCGATGGCAGAGGCTATTTTTAAGGATATAATTAAAGAGAAGGGCATGGATGAGAATATTCAAGTATCCTCTGCGGGGGTGTATGCCTTTGTTGGTGATCCCGCAGGCTATCAAGCAATTGAGGTAATGAAAAATGAATTTGGTATAGATATCAAATCTCACAGAGCAAAGGTTTTGGATGATACGGACGTTGAAAATGCAGACATTATTCTTACTATGACAAAGCATCATAAAAATATGATTATTGATATTTATCCAAAAGCGTCTGAAAAGGTGCATGTATTAAAGGAATTCGTAGGGGCAAAAGGAGATTCCGATATTATAGACCCCTTCGGACAAGATTATACTGCATATAAAAAATGTGCTGATGAAATTGAGGGATTGCTCGTGGATATTTTTGAAATAATATAATTAGACAATACTATCCTTACTCTGATATGAGGCGGATTAAACGTGTTTTTTACAAAACTGTTTATGCACAGTCGATATATTGAAAATGCTGAGTAAAGCGGTAGGACCTTATTGAAAAAGTGTCGAAAAGGTATTGAAAAAATAGCCTTAAATTTTTGACAAGATAGTCATGTTACTATAGAATCTATATAGAAAATGTAGGAGGGAATAGCTTTGAAAATAGCGTTAGGTAGTGACCACGGTGGATTTGCATTAAAAGAGCAAATCAAAGCTTATCTTATTGGGAAAGGTTATGAGTTAGAAGATTTTGGAACATATGGTACCGAATCGGTTGATTATCCCACATTTGCCTTGAAAGCCGCTTTGGCGGTAAGTAAGGGAGAATGTGAGAAGGGCATAGTGATTTGCTCCACCGGGATTGGTATTTCTATAGCAGCTAACAAGGTTAAGGGTGTTAGAGCCGCACTTTGCGGAGACCTTCTTTCTGCTCGCTTGACAAGAGAACACAATGATACTAATATTTTAGCCCTTGGGGCTTTTATTGTTGCCGAAAAGCTTGCATATGCCATTGTTGATACATGGTTAGGAACTGAGTTTTCCGGAGAAGAAAGACATCAAAGACGCATTGATGAAATTACACAAATCGAAAATAATTATTTAAAATAATTTTGTATTGGGAGGATATATATGCATAATAATGTTTTTGTATTTGATCACCCGCTTATCCAACACAAAGTATCGTTGCTTCGCGATAAGAACACCAGTGCCAAAGAATTTCGTGAGTTGGCTTCAGAAATATCAATGCTGATGGGTTACGAAGTTACACGAGATATTCCTTTGAAAGAGGTGGAAATCGAAACTCCAATGGGATTTGCAAAAGCAAAGGTAATATCAGGCAAGAAGCTGGCTTTTGTTCCTATTCTAAGAGCAGGTTTAGGTATGGTGGATGGAATGCTGAAGCTCGTTCCTATGGCCAGAGTTGGACACATAGGCCTTTATCGTGACCATGAGACACTGGAACCTGTAGAATATTACTGCAAATTGCCTCAGGATATTGCTGAACGTGATGTAGTAATACTTGATCCAATGCTTGCTACCGCAGGGTCGGCTTGCGACGCTGTTAAATTTATAAAAGCAAGGGGCGGGAAGAGTATAAAATTTGTTTGCCTTATTGCCTCAAAACAAGGCGTTAAAAGGCTTAGCGAAGAGCATCCCGATGTAGGCATTTACTGTGCGGCAGTAGATGAAAAGCTAAATGACATAGGATATATAGTTCCCGGTCTTGGCGATGCAGGAGACAGACTTTTTGGAACAAAATAAAAATAATAAAATGAAACCAACAGACAAGAGGGGGTTGTTTTATGCGTCCAACATGGGATGAGTATTTCATGAATATTGTTGATTTGGTTAAAACACGTTCGACTTGCTTAAGAAGGCAGGTTGGGGCCCTTATTGTTAAGGACAAAAGAATTCTGGCATCGGGGTACAATGGTGCCCCGGTTGGGTGTAAACACTGTGAAGAAACCGGTTGTATTCGTAATAAGTTAAATATCCCTTCCGGTCAACGCCATGAGATTTGCAGAGCTACTCATGCCGAGCAAAATGCCATAGCTCAGGCAGCATACTCGGGAACCAGCATCAAGGATTCTGTCATGTATGTGACTACACAACCTTGTGTGCTTTGTGCGAAGCTTTGTATTAATGCAGGTATCACCAAGATTATTTTCAGAGGTGATTACCCGGACGAACTTTCTATGGAGCTCTTACAGGAGGCCGGAGTTCGTGTATTGAGATATGAAGAACCTGAGCATTAAGATATCCTCGTTTTTACAGTAACAGAGGTGTAAGCATGATAACAATAGAATTCCATCATTTAGTGGCATTTGCCGTGGCACTGATTGTAGCTTTTTTTGCCACTCCGATTGCTCGGAAAATTGCTGTAAATGTAGGAGCGGTAAACATCCCGAATGATAGTCGCCGTGTTCATAAAAAGCCTATGGCTTTAATGGGAGGCTTGGCAATTATTATCGGCTTTGTTTTAGCCGCATTATACAGCTTTGCCACAAAAGATATTAAGTCTTTTACAGAATTTCTGATAAAACCTAAAACTCTTGGAATATTGATTGGCATATTAATCATTATTGTTCTTGGAATTGTTGACGATATTAAAGCACTCAGGGCAAGAGTGAAGTTTCCCATTCAGCTGATTGCCGCTATAATCGTAGTTGTAACAGGAACAAGGATTATTGCTATATCAAAGCCGTTTCAGGAGACAGTAGCTTTACATCCGAGTATGATGTATATACTTGGTGATATATTGGCATTTATAATTTCGATAATATGGATAGTTGGTATGACAAATGCCATAAACCTTATTGACGGGTTGGACGGTTTAGCTGCAGGAGTTTCAGGCATTGCAGCCTTAACGCTTTATATTGTGGCTGTCATCCGAAGGCAGGATGATATTGCAATTATATCTGTTTCATTGTTTGGCGCAATCGCAGGATTTTTACCTTATAATTTTAATCCTGCTAAAATATTTATGGGCGATACGGGGGCTACGTTCCTGGGATTTATATTGGCCATAATTTCCATAGAGGGAACTATGAAGTCGGTTACTGCCCTTGCTGTGGCAATACCGATTTTAGTTCTGGGTCTTCCTATATTCGATACAATTTTTGCTGTTTTCAGAAGAATATTACACGGAAAGCCAATCGGAGAGGCGGATAGAGGGCATCTCCATCATAGATTGCTGGACATGGGCTTAAGCCACCGTATGGCGGTTATCAGTCTTTATATTGTAAGCGGAGCATTGGGGCTTGTTTCTATAACTTTGGTCGACAAAGGACTATTACCCTCCATTATTCTGCTGATAATTATTGTTATGTTTGGGATAGGCGGTGCCAGAAATTTAAAAGAGATTACCTTGATGCCTGAAGATAAAAGTATGAGGCAAAAAGAGGCAGCTGAAAAATCAGAACTATTAGATGCTCATCTTGAAGCGGCTTCTGGTAACAAGCAGAATGAGGTCTCCGACGGAAAAGAGGGAGCATACGGTATGGAAGAAAAAGAAAATGAACAAACGGAGAAAAATGAGCATGAGTAAAATTAAGATTATGACCGTATTCGGGACTCGTCCTGAAGCAATAAAAATGGCGCCATTGGTTAAAGAGTTGGCAAAAAGTGATATTTTGGATTCCATGGTCTGCGTTACCGCTCAACATCGGCAAATGCTCGATCAGGTTCTGGATATTTTTAAAATAAAGCCCGATTATGATTTAAATATAATGCAGGAAAGGCAGACCCTTATTGATATTACTACTCGTGCGGTTGAAGGACTTTACGCTGCATATCAGGAGGCAAAACCCGATATGGTATTGGTTCACGGCGATACCACCACAACCTTTGCGGCCTCCCTTGCTGCTTTTTATGCCAAGGTGAAGGTAGGGCATGTTGAGGCGGGATTAAGGACTTATGACAAATACTCCCCATATCCTGAGGAAATGAACAGAAAGCTTACAGGGGCAATAGCTGATTTACATTTTGCCCCTACCGCGGCAAATAAGGAGAACCTGCTAAGAGAAAATGTTGATGCGAAAAATATATTTGTAACCGGAAATACGGTAATTGATGCTTTATCTTCAACCGTTTCTTCTGACTATGAATTTAGCGATCAATTTTTAAAAGATTATAACTTCTCTAAAAAGAGGGTTATCCTGGTTACGGCCCATAGAAGAGAAAATATAGGGCTGCCTTTAAATAATATATGCAATGCGCTTAGAAGACTTTGCGAAGATATATCCGACATCTCCATAATTTATCCTGTTCATTTAAATCCGGTCGTCAGAGAAACGGCTGACAGAATATTGGGCGGTCATGAGCGAATTCATCTGATTGAACCGCTGAATGTCCAAGACATGCACAATCTGATGAACAGATCAACATTGATTATGACCGATTCGGGCGGGCTGCAGGAAGAAGCCCCTTCATTGGGAAAGCCTGTTTTGGTTTTGAGAAATGAAACAGAGAGACCGGAGGCTGTTAAAGCCGGAACAGTTAAACTTCTTGGTACGGATTCTGAAGTAGTATACAAAGCAGCACGCCTTCTATTAGATCATACTTCAGAATATCAAAAAATGGCTAAGGCAGTTAACCCATATGGGGACGGACAAGCCTCAAGAAGGATTACCGAAGCCCTTATTTACTATTTTAGATTATCAGACAAGAAACCGGATGATTTTATTACCCGATAGCTTGAGAGGTATAAAATGGCTGATTTTCTTACTCATATTATTTTGGCTGAGGCAGTACTTAAGAGAATTGAGAGCCGCCGAATTTTTGAGGGCGTTTCAAAAAAGCGCTCTCTTTATTATTTGGGTGCTCAGGGGCCTGATCCGTTATTCTTCTACAAATGCTTTCCCTCCTCGGGAAAGGGACCACTTAAAGATTTGGGCCATACCATGCATGAAAAAAGAACGGGTGCTTTTTTATTAAAAGGCTTTGAAAAGCTTCAAAACATTTCATATGATAAAAGCTGGATGAATATGGCCATCTATATGTGTGGGTTTATCTGTCATTTTACATTGGATAGGATGCTTCATCCCTATGTATCTTGGGCTGAAAGTCAATGGATATGGGGTGTGGACGGAACACCGAGGAAGGTAACCCATCAGCAGTTGGAGTTAGCTCTAGATGTAATAATATGGAAGGAATTAAAGGGAAGACCCGCATACAAGGAGAAAACCGGAAAACTGGCAGATATAGGGAAGAATTGGCCTCAAGGAGTGGAGCTTTTCCTGAAAGAAGCATTTTATGAAATCTACGGAATTAGTACTGAACAGAAAGAGATAAAAAGGGTATTAAGGGATTTTTATCGTGGGCACAACCTGCTTTATGATCCCAACGGGTGGAAAAAGGCTATAATCAATTGGCTGGACGGTTTTACCGGAGGGGGTATAAAACCTCCCAAAGTTCCATATCCTGTTACTTGTGATGAAAACATTGATTGGGCTAACAGAAAAAGGAGAACGTGGGTAAATCCTTTCGTTGAGGGTGAAAGCCACCAATCATCATTTGATGATATTTTAATAAACGCGGCTGATACAGCGGCAATACATATAAATACCCTATTTACGAGGATTTTTAAAGGTGAGTCTATTGATGACCTATTTCCGGATTTGAGCTATACTACAGGCATTGACTGTGAATATTATTAAGGAAGCAGGAATATTTTCTATGAATGACTATATAGCAAAAGCAATGGCTCTTAACGGCCAAATAGTAATCTATGCCGCTGTTACAACAAATACAGTAGAAGAGGCTCGTATCCTGCATGAAATGAATCCGACCCCTGCTGCAGCTCTTGGAAGGGTTCTTACAGGAGCTGCCCTTATGAGTCAAACCCTTAAAGCTGTTAATCAGACTATAACAATACAGATTAAGGGCGACGGCCCTATCGGAGGAATTGTAGCAATTACTGATTCTAAGGCGGGGGTAAGAGGGTATGTCCATAATCCTTTTTTTGATGTACCGTTAAACGAGACCGGAAAATTCGATATAAAGAAGGCTGTGGGATCAGGTTATCTGAACGTTATTAAGGATCTTGGCTTAAAAGAACCCTATATAGGTTATGTTGATCTGGTTTCAGGAGAAATTGCCGAGGATTTGACCTATTACTATGCATTCTCTGAACAGACACCAACGGTTATGAATCTGGGTGTTTTAATAGGAACAGACGAAAAGGTTATTGCGTCCGGAGGATTCTTTATTCAGCTACTTCCCGGCGCTTCGGATGATGTTATCGGTACTGTGGAAAAGGGCATTTCAGGTCTTATGCCAGTTACCACAATGCTCTATGAAGGCAAAACCCCCGAAGACATTATAAGACTTATTTTTCCCGGCGAGCATTTAGAGATGTTTGAGAAATGCCCTGTTAGCTATAAATGCACTTGTTCAAAAGATCGTATGATGAGAAATCTAATTAGCATAGGTAAAGAGGATCTTTCGGAAATAGCAGAGGATAAAAAAGGTGCGGAACTTACATGCCATTTCTGTAACAAAAAATATCACTTCACACAAGAAGAACTCCTAAAGCTTATAAATGAATAAAAATTTCTCCCGCCGCTTAGCGGTCATGCCGCTAGAATAAAGAATCAAATCTTTAAATTCAATATCAAAACAATTTTCGCACAGTCGGATGTGTTAAGTAAGGATACCTCCAAACCCGAGGTGTACTTTTTTCATCATCTGTTTTTTCATGTATAAGGTTATATTCCAAAACTACCATATTATAAAGAAAAAATAAATTTAAAAATTAGAGGTTGGCAGTGTTATTTTCAAACATAGTGGCAACAATAATTTCATGAGTTATTTCTTGATTGCGAAAAGGGAAAAATAATTCCTGAAAAAAAGAGAATACTATGGTTGAAATCTTTTGTAGATAACGGAGGGAGAGTATGAAAAAAAGTATCTTGGCTATGTCGCTGGTAATGATTATGGCATTCGGCCTCATGGCATTTCAGGGCGGTGGTTCTATCAAGGCTACAGCCGCCCAAACCTTTGAAAAGGTTGACTTCATCAATGGTGTGGTAATAGCAAATAAATTGAATTTGCGAAGTGGACCTTCCACCCAGCATGAAGTCATCGGAAAGTTCACAAAACATAAATGGCTCAATGTTTTAGCCAAAATAG
>CAZPIS010000064.1:0-8707 GCA_964586745.1 uncultured Ruminiclostridium sp. | reverse complement strand
GTAAATAACCGTCAGCGTAAGCAAGAATGATGCCAGCATAGCAAACAGTAAATACTTATTATGGGTTTTTAACGAAAATAACGAATTTGTACTTGATCTTAAATTTAAGGAGTGAAAAATCTCGCAAAGTGATAAGGTAAGGAATGCCATAGTCATAGCTGTAACCTGTCTTAGCTCTTGAGATGCATTATTCCTGGCATATCCAATCAAAAATGAAATCAAGGTTAGAATAGCAATTATTACACCTTGGTATATGATTCTTACCCCGAGTTTGTTTGCAAATATTCCTTCGTTAGAATCACGGGGGGGTTTCTTCATGACATCACTTTCAGCTTCTTCCATACCCAGTGCTATTGCAGGGAAGGTATCTGTAATCAAGTTAATCCAAAGGATATGAATAGGCGAAAATAATTTCAAACTCATTATTGTAGCAACAAACAAAGCTACTACTTCACTCAGATTAGAACTAAGCAAAAACTGTATTGATTTACGGATATTATCGTATATCCTTCGTCCTTCTTCAACAGCATATACTATAGAGGCAAAATTATCATCTGCAAGAACCATATCTGAGACACTCTTACTGACGTCGGTTCCCGTGATTCCCATTCCAACGCCTATATCGGCAGACTTAAGAGCGGGAGCGTCGTTAACGCCATCCCCGGTCATAGCGGTTATTTTACCGCGCTTCTTCCATGCATTGACTATTCTCACCTTATGCTCAGGTTGCACACGAGCATAAACAGAATATTTTTCTATTTTGGAATCAAACTCTTCATCGGACATTTTAGAAATTTCCGCACCTGTTATAGCCTGACTTTCGTCAGTTATTATTCCCAGCTCTATAGCGATTGCGACGGCCGTATCTCTATGATCGCCGGTAATCATTATAGGTCTTATACCTGCAGAACGGCATTCCTCTATTGCTGCTTTAGCCTCCGGTCGAACCGGATCTATCATACCCGTAAGTCCAATAAAGATAAGATCTTTTTCAATATTTTCAGGAGATGTATCCTCGGGGAGCTTCTCCCAATGTCTCATAGCTGAACCAAGTACCCGCAAAGCTTTTTGGGCCATATCCTTATTTCTGTCCAAAACATTTTTTCGAAGCTCATCGGATAATAGAACTTCGCCCTGTTGGGTAAGAATATAGGTACATTTTTTTAATAACTCGTCAGGAGCGCCTTTAGTATATTGAACAAATCTGCTCTCAGTCTTGTGAATAGTAGACATCATCTTTCTTTCAGAGTCAAAGGGCGCCTCTGCTACACGAGGAAATCTTTTCTCTAAATCATTTTTATTATTTCCTGAATCAAAAGCGTATCTTATTAATGCACTTTCAGTGGGCTCCCCGACAATGCTTTCGTCCTCTTCGGAAATGGAAGCGTCATTACACAATGCCATGGATATAACAAGCTGATTCTCGTTACCAAAGGTATCTACCACAGTCATTTTGTTTTGTGTTAAGGTTCCGGTTTTATCGGAACAAATAATCTGTGTACAGCCAAGGGTTTCCACTGCCGTAAGCTTTCTGATTATTGCATTCCGCTTTGACATTTTTGTAACACCGATTGAAAGAACCACCGTAACAACAGCTACAAGCCCCTCAGGGATTGCAGCCACAGCAAGACTTATAGCCAGCATAAACATTTCCAGAACATGACCACCGCTAAACCCGCCATTCTTTAGTACGCTAAAGACAAATATAAATACACTTATTCCCAAAACGCCTATACTCAGCACCTTGCTTAATGATGCAAGTTTCTTTTGAAGAGGAGTTTTTTCATTATCTGCACGGGAAATAATCCCTGCTATTTTACCCATCTCAGTAGACATTCCGGTACCTACTACCACACATTCGCCGCGTCCATATACGGCGCTTGTACCCATATATACCATATTGCGTCTATCGCCCAAAGGTATTTCTTCATCTGTTTCTGAGGTCAGAGTCTTACTTGTTTTTTCAACAGGCACTGACTCTCCCGTAAGAGAAGCCTCCTCCACCTTCAAGCTTGATGCATCTATAATGCGCATATCAGCAGGGATAGAGTCCCCGGCCTCCAAAAGAACAATATCGCCCGGCACTATATCTTCTGACTTAATCTGTATAACATGACCATTTCTTCTCACTTTTGAATAGGGTGAGGACATCTGCTGAAGAGCTTCTATGGCCTTTTCCGCCTTACCCTCCTGGATAACTCCCAATACGGAGTTTAGAATAACTACAGATAAAATAATTACCATATCAGCGATTTCACCAACAGCACCCGATATGACAGCCGCTGCAATAAGAACAATTACCATGGGATCTGTCATCTGTGCAAGCAGACGGGCTATAAGTGATTTTTTCTGACCTTCGGCCAGCTTGTTTTTGCCATACTGATTTAGCCTTTCTGAAGCCTGAGCTGTATCAATTCCATTACGGGATGTCTTTTGCTGTTCAAGAACTGTGTCAATACTATCGAAATAATGCTGCATTTGGGCAAAATCCCCTTTCTGATTTTAGGTTCTTATTAAATTATTATTACTTTACTAATAAAAATACCCTATCATAATCTATAAAAACATTCAATTCTCAGTATACACCACTTTTTTTATTACTTATTCTACAGATATGCCTTTAATTAACCGACATATTATATAGTATGTACAAAAGAAAAATCCCGGGGGGATTCTGATGAAATCAAAGGTTGTTAGGAAAACTTCTGTCCATATTGTATTATTTGTTATAATTTCTTTAATTTTTATTGTGTCTTGTAGTCCTAAAGCTTTAATTCTCGATGAAATATCAAATAATAAGGAGATTGATATTAATATCCCCAATAACGCTGAGCTTTTATCATCTTACAAAAATAAAACTGACGATAACACAGTTGAAGACTATACTTCACCGTTAAAAAAAGAACTTGATGGCCTAAGATTTGTATTAAGCCCTTATTTATCAGCAGATAATAATCTTTTTATAGGTAATGAAAATAAAAAATATATTGAAAACAACTTTTTAAATCCTGATATTTCGAATCTTGATATGCCGGCATCCGATTGGGAAAGAGTCGTAAAATTATTACTGGACTTTGATGATGATTGCGCATCTATAAAAACTTTTATAACCGATTATTCATCTAAAGATAAAATTGAAAGACAATATGCTGTAGCGGGGTTAATGAATCTTCTGTCATTGAAGTATTCATTATCCTTAGATACGGATAATGAAGACATTCAAAAATCAAATGTCATAAGCGATATGGAAGCTGCTGAAGAAAAACATCGGCCACTTATATATAAGGCTTTTCAGCTGGGTTTTACAGATTTCTCAGTTGATACCTTTAGATTATTTCGCCCCACCGCTTTCCTTAATCGCGGCGAAGCTATTTCTATGCTATATAGAGTTTTTACAAATCTAGGACTACCCGACACAAATCAGGACAATTCTCAAATCAATAAGGATACCTCACCTGCTCAGGAGGATATATCCATAACAAATCCGCAGCAAGAGGCTTACAGTGTTGAAAATATTCTTATTGAATACCGGGATTATAAAAACAGCTTACTAAAAAGCAAAAGTACTGTTAACAAAAAAAGACTTGATATGCTGAATCAATCAGAAGATATCCTGAAAATAGATCTTGATATACAATTAAGTAACGATGCAATAAATATTGATGAATGGATTGAAATATTGAACAAGGTGTTCGGAATAGAAACATCTGAAATAAGGTCTTATATTACATGTAAAACAGATAGTATACTTACTTTTGATATTGTTGCAATAAGTATATTTGAGCTTTCATATTCTATAGGCGGCGAAGAACCAAAGGATGCCGCAGAGAAAGAACTTGCCGCTGCACGTGAAGCTATTCCACAGTTTGATACCGCAGAGGATATAGATAAATTTGCCCGGTTGTTTTCCTCAGGCATGCTAGAAGGAATATACAAAGCACCGGGTTTTACTCCAAAAAGACCTGTAAACCGAGTCGAGTCATTGCTACTTATAATGCGTATTGTAAGGGGTCTTTCATTTTAAAAGAATTTTTTCATAATAGTATTAGCATATTCTGTAAAGGTTTGGTTTATCAGACTATAGCCACTTTCATTAGGATGTATACCATCCTCACAGAGATAATTATAGTAATCACGCTTTAGTAAAAAGGGCTGACGTACATCAATATAATTGCACGAAAGGCTTTGTGCAAGGCCTGTAAGTGCAAGACTATAGGTTTCATGATGACGATAAATAAGCTCTTTATCACCCAGCCACTTCAAAATTGCGCCGGCATCGAGACCTCTGCTAATCCAATTAAAATACTTTCCCGAATGAATGGGCGGAAGGTTTACCAATATAGGTTTTATACCATTTTGACGCAGAGCCTTAATCATATCAGTTATGCATTCTTTAAAGACAGACAGTGGTGTATTTGGAATGTGGTCCTTATAAGGCTCTGCCGCTACCTCAGCCCATTTAAAATCGCAGTCATTTCCTCCGAATTCTATAATGGCAGCCTCAGCATCTACACCTTTTTCTAATGCGTTTAACATAAGATTTTTTGCCTTAGGAGCGGTCAAACCAAATTTAGAATTATTCCTGACATCCAACCCCATATCGGATATTTGCCCCAAATTGTAACTATTTTCAAGGCGCCTGTATTTTTTTCGAATCTCATCATATATAACACCCTTTAAAACAGAATCTCCCCATACTTCAATTCGTTTTATCACATTAATCATAAATACGCTCCACATTTCATAATCTAGTTAATTGTTTTATCTAGTTTCAATAACTACATTAAGTTATTATTATAATTTTGTCAATAGTTTTTATTACTATATTGAATAGTTTTTTTCTTTATACTATAATATTTTTGTAAAACTCAAATTACTATTCAGTACGGGGGAAGCGTTATGTCATCAATAAAGAACGAGCTTATCAATTGGGTAAATGAATTGAATAATTATCGCATACCAAATTGGGATGACCTGCCTGATATAGATCTTTATATGGACCAGGTTATCACTTATTTGGAAAAGCAGCTTGCAATATTCTCAAAATCTGAACAAGAAAAGCTGATTACTCCGGCTATGATTAATAATTATGTTAAAAATGAAATCATACCCCGTCCTTTAAATAAAAAGTATGCCCGTGAGCACATGGCAAATTTAATATCTGTTTTAAACCTTAAAAATATTCTTCCTCTGATGGATATAAACAGACTTATTTCCCATGAAAAATTAGATAAACCGATGAGTTCATTGTTTGATCAGCTTAATTCCATTCAAGACGAAGCTTTTAAGGCTACTGCCTTAAGGGTCAAGGAGTCTCTCGAGACGCTAAACGGAGATTATACTGACAAAGATAACGAAGGGCGGTTGAGCCTTCTTGCGCTAAAATTTTCTTTGGAAGCAAACGCAAACCGCATTGCAGCAAAAAAAATACTGGATGAGATAATTGTCCACAAAGCTAAGCTTCAGGAAGAAGAAGCAAAAGAGAACGGTAAAGATAAAGGAAAAGAAAAATTAAAAGATAAAGGCAGAAGCAAAGTATAAAAATAACAAAATATAAATGCTACCTTGGGAGAATTACTTTAAAGCTGTTTTGTTTCCCCAGATTAATAAATTTCACAGCTCCTATTCCCTCAAAGGCCTTTCGAATTCTGTCCATTCCTATTCCGGACTTTATAAAGCGCTTCCTATCATCAATGGTAATAAGGCGTTGGTAAAGCCACGAATTTCGTCTTTCTGGCTGACATTCTTTGAAGCTTAAGTGAACCTTTTTACTTTGGGCTAATGAACCGGGATTTATAATTTCTATTGTTTTATAGGTAATATTGATTAAAACTCCTCTGGATAAATCCATATAGTCCCTATGCACCAAAGCATTTGCTAAAGCTTCTTCAAATGCAATAAAGGGATAATTATCATCGTTTACTATGATTTTTATACTATTTATTACCCGATCCATCATATCCAAGATATTTCCATAAATAATATCAATATTATCACCGTTAATAATCTTAATATAACATTGGGGAAGATATATCTGAGGCCTTTTCCCAAAAAGCAACAGCCCTCCTATGGTAGGAGAAAATTCACCTTCGTATTTCTGACCTATAAAACCAAATGCCTCCAATAAAAGCGTTTGAGATTGATCTATATGCACATTAATACTATTAAAGAATTTATTTATTCTTTCCATGTCCAGTTCTTCTAAAGTAGCATTCTTGATTATTACGGTTTCAAATGTCATAAGTCCGTTTTCCTGCATCATAGCAGCCAGTTCTGAACGCCTTGCAAAATCTGTGGTAGAGCCCCTTCTCACATAGAAAGCACCGCTTTGGAGCATTTGATGCGGCGAATGTCTGCTTTTAAAAATTGTAAGAACTGCGACAGTTTTATTATTGTACTTAACTAAGTCCAGACTGACAGGCACCGGTGGATCTGTTCTGTTATAAATAATCTGTTGGATTTGTTCCTCGATGAAGTCCTCAGCATTAATGCCTAAAACACGTTTGGTTTTATCCTCAACACCATAGAGGATATATCCTCTTCCACCACGTGAATTGGCTATAGCCGTTACATCCTTGACGAGCTCCTTTTTCTCTCCCTCGGTTGAAATCTTAAGCTCTGCCTTAAAATCCAATTTTTCATCTTCTTCTCTTGACAGAAGCTGCTTAAGCCTTTGTATCTCCACCTGTTAAAAGACTCCTCCATTGTTTTTATTCACAGTTCAGTATTTCATAGGTCTTCCAATCGGCAAGAAAAATATCTGATTGCATAAGTATTCCGAAACTCTTCCTGTTTTTTATATCTTCATAATCAAGCTCTGATAGCATAAATAATACTCTTACTTTTTTATCATTTAGTGCTCCCGAGCAATAAAACTTTGTATCTGAATCCACCTTATCATATTCTAGATATTCTCCCTCTAATATTCCCTCAATTAACTCTCTTTCATTTTTTTTGTACATTGCTTCGCCCGAACTAAAAAGATGCTTCATTCTCTCCGACCTCACTCTGCAAATTGGTTTAAATTTATATCTCATTTAATATATCGAGTTTTTTATAGTTTTTATCAAGGTGTTGGCTAATATATCTGAAGGAAATATTAGAAAAAGTCTTCAATAATGTATCCGATAGCTCAAAATTATAAATTCCGCCATTTTGTGCACACAAAACATACATTATTCCCTTGGCTGTTCCTATATCCAACGCAACTGCTTCTGTATCTTGCTTTGAACAATTTTCACAAATAAAGCCATTATGTTTATAGCTAAAATAAATCTGTTCAATATCACAGGTGTTGCAGGATGCACAACTGCAAACATGAGGGGGATATCCGGTGATTTGCATTAGTTTCAGAGCAAAGGAGGATGATACTAAAAGTGGTGTACGCCCTTTTTTCAGAGCTTGAAGAGCATAAATTAATAGATTAAGTATCTGGGACGATAAGGCACTATCTTGTGCAGCGTCTCCCGCCATATCCAGCATATGCGCCGCATGGCTAAAGCAGGTCAAATCCGCTGCAAGATTGTAGTAATTCATTAATATGTCGCAACTATTCAGAGTATAGCTAGTCCGACCTTTGAAAAGAACATATTCACCGTAAGTCAGAACCTGCGTCCCATAAGATGTGCGGCTCCCATTCTTTTTTGCGTTCCTTGCCAGAACCGATATTTTGCCGAAATCTTCAGTAATAAGGGTAAGCATCTTATCGCTGTCATCAAATGATACTTCTTTTATCACCAAACCCTTTGTCTTAATTACTCCCATTTTTTAAAAGCCCTGCTATTCCTTTTTATACCCTAGCTCATTTAACATAAAATCACTGTTGCGCCAATCTTCTTTAACCTTGACCCAAAGCTTTAAAAATACCTTACAATCAAAAAGCCTCTCCATATCCTGTCTGGCAAGGGTGCCTACCCTCTTCAACACTTTTCCGTCCTTACCAATTATTATTCCTTTGTGGGATTCCTTCTCACAGTATATATTTGCATCAATCTCTATTATTTTCTTGTCCTTCTTCTCTTTAAATCCGATTACCTCAACGCCAATTCCATGAGGCACCTCATCACTTAACAAATTCAGCAGCTTTTCCCTTATTAGTTCTTGGGCAAGAACCTTTTCCTGCTGATCCGTAAGCATATCCTCCGGATAAAACATATCACCCTCGGGAAGCAGCCCTTGAATAGTTTCTAATATTTGTGCTTTTGTTTTTGGATCAACGGCACTAATAGGAATTATCTCGTCAAATTCATATGCTTCATTGTATTGAGCGATTAGCGGAAGAAGTGAGCTTTTTTCCACCAAGTCAACTTTATTTATTAATAAAATTGTCGGTATACCGGTTTTCTCAAGCTCTCCAATAATCATTGAATCGCCGGGTCCTATTTTTTTATCTTTGCCATCAACCATGTAAACAATCAGGTCAACACCGTCAAATGTGCTAAACACCTCTTGCATCATATATTCGCCGAGTTTATTTTTAGGTTTGTGTATACCCGGAGTGTCAACAAAAATCATCTGATATTCTTTTGTAGTTAAAACAGTCCGGATAGTATGTCGGGTGGTTTGTGGCTTATTGGACATAATCGCCACTTTTTCACCTGTCAGGAGGTTCAACAAAGTGGACTTTCCCACATTTGGTCTCCCTATAATAGCTATAAAACCTGATTTAAATGCCATACTTTATTTAACATCCTCCATATCGCTTTGC
>CAZPIS010000063.1:5576-8814 GCA_964586745.1 uncultured Ruminiclostridium sp. | reverse complement strand
ACTTTGTACAGGGCGTAGCATCGGTAGGCTTAAAGGGGTAAAAATGAATATTCCATTGAAAGAAATTACTGACGACGAGGTTCAAATAGCGCTAAAAAAAGCTGTTGAACAAGTTAAGCGCAATTTGCCCGAGTTTACATATTCCTGCCGGAACCACACAAGTGTTAAAGGGTTTTATCCTAAATGCGAAAATAATCAGTGGACTTGCGGTTTTTGGCCCGGCGAGATTTGGCTTGCATATGAGTACACAAAAGATTCAAACTTTAGAGAATCAGGTTTGATTCTTGTTGACAGCTTTTATAATCGTATTAAGAATAAAATAGAGGTTGACCACCATGACATGGGTTTTCTTTTCACACCTTCCTGTGTTGCGCCGGCAAAGCTTTTAAATAATGACAACGCTCGGCATGCAGCAATTATGGCGGCAGACCGGTTAATCGAAAGGTTCCAGCCTTTGGGCAAATTCATTCAGGCTTGGGGCGAACTCGGGGCACCTGATAATTATCGATATATAATTGATTGTCTTTTAAATCTGCCATTGCTCTATTGGGCAAGTGCAGAAACCGGTGATGATAAATATGCAGATATTGCACGTAAACATACGGCTACATGCCTGAAATACTCAATTCGGGAGGACGGAAGTACATTTCACACCGTGCTCATCAATCCGGAAACAGGAGAGATGAGCCATGGTGCAACGTGTCAGGGCTATAGTGACAATTCATTTTGGGCACGGGGGCAGGCTTGGGCAATCTATGGTATAGCCTTAAGCTGCAAATATGAAAATAAACCTGAGTATCTTAATGCGTTCAGGCATGTACTTGAGTTTTACACTAAGAAGCTTCCGACAGACTTGATTCCGTACTGGGATATGATTTTTACAAGCGGCAACGCGGAGCCTCGTGATTCTTCAAGTGCATCGATAGTTGTTTGTGGTTTGCTTGAAATGTCAAAACATGTATCATACGATGAAGGTGAGCGCTACATCTCTCTTGCCAAGAAAATGTTAAAATCCCTCGTGGATAATTACAGTGTTAAAGATCCGTCAATTTCAAATGGTCAGGTACTTCACGCAACCTACAGTAAGAAATCGCCATACAATACATGTACACCCGAGGGGGTTGACGAATGTGCAAGCTGGGGAGATTACTTTTACATGGAGGCGCTGACACGGTTAAGTATGGATTGGAAATCATATTGGTAAGAAAGGTGCTAAAAAAATGCGAAGTACAATTTTCAACAGTGAGGGCAGGAATTTCTTTTTTAATGATGCATGCAAGATTGCCGAGTATGTGCGCAAAAATTGTAAACAGCAGGCAAAGGAAATTATAGATGTAGCAAATGATATTGTAAATCAAATCTTCAAATTTACATTGCGTAAGGATTTGGAACGCAATGAATTGCCTGTGGTTTTCGAGAAGGATATTGAATGGTTACATCAACCCGGTGATGATCCCGAATGGGTATTTGCTTTTAATCGCATGCGCTTTTGGATATGTTTAGGACAGGCATATGCCCTTACAAAAGATGAAAAATACGCACGAACCTTTGTGAATCAGCTTTGTCACTGGATTAAAAACATTAATAAGGATGATCATAAAAATGAAAAAGCATGGCGAAGCATTGAAGTAGGTCTTCGCCTTGAATATTGGCAAAAGGCTATGCAGTATTTTAAAGCCAGTCCTATGATTACCGATGAAATTGCACAACTCTATATAAGCAGTGTAACCGAGCAAGCTGAATTTATTATGGGCATTTGGAACAGCTACAATCTTATGAGCAATTGGGGTGTGCTTGCAAATCATGGCCTGTTTATGGCCGGTGTTATGCTCCCGGAAACTGAAAGAACAAAAGAATACATAGTTGAAGCAATAAGACGATTAAACCTTGAAATCAGTATGCAAGTATACCGCGATGGTTTTCACTGGGAGCAAAGCCCTATGTACCATAATGAGGTGCTTCACTGTTATCTGGATATTGCTGTTTTAGCACAGAGGAATAATATTGAATTACCAAAACTAATGCTTAAGAAAATTAAGGATATGGCCTATGTGGACATATTTGCTGCCAAACCTGACCACAACGAGATTAGTATGGGAGACAGTGACCAAATCGATCAACGCGAATTAATCACCAAAGCGGCAATTGTTTTTAAGGATTGTACCTTAAAGAACAGGGGATATGCATTACCTGATTTCGACACAGTTTGGGATATTGGTGAGCATGGTCTTGAAGAATACGAAAATATTAATTCAAAAAACCCAGATAAAACCGACAAATTTTTTGAAAATAGCGGAAATAGCTATTTTAGAAGTAGTTGGGATGACGACGCTACTTTTTTGCACTTTCATTGCGGTACTTTAGGTGCGGGCCACGGTCATGCTGATAAACTCCATATAGATCTTTTTAGTCGTACTGAAGATATTCTGATTGATTCAGGCAGGTTTACCTATGTATTTTCTGAAGGACGAACAAGCTTTAAGGAATTGCGAGCTCATAATACGATAATGGTTGACGGCAAGGATTTATATGTTTGTAAGGACTCGTGGGAGTGCGAAAAGCTTACAAGAGCGGTCAATCACAGATTCTATTCAGATGGATGCTATGGATATGCCGAAGGTGGCCACTTAGGATATATTAGTGCCAGTTCGGGAGTCTTTGTAAATAGACGAGTTATTTTTTTGAAACCTGAAATTATTGTTATCGCTGATGAATTTTATGCCAATAAAGAACATAGCTATAATCAGTTTTTTCACTTCAATAATTATGGAAAATTAATAAGGGAAAATGACTATTACGTCTATAAGAGCGAAAAGGTTCGAGCAGAAATAAAAATGATGGCAAATGACCTCATTTCAAGAACCAAGCCCTTCAAGCTATCAAGGAATTACAACAAGAGTGAAAACTCTGAGATGGTAGAAACTACTTTTACAGAGGAAGGGTTTACCAGTGCCTTTACTGTAATTTCATTATCCAACCCGGAAAGTACCGATAAAATTAATATTCAAAAAATTCCTGTAACATCGAACTTTAAAGGAATTACCTTTAGGGATAGCCAAATTGAAGCTTTAAACATAAGGGTAGGGGAGAAATTCTTTACACTTGTAATTGCTCATGAGGAATTCGCAAGTCCAACAGATACTTTTTTAGCTGATGGGTGCGTCGGTTTTGGCAATGCTGTAGTTTTTAACAGGGCTGAAAATGAAACTGAGATAGGAACCGTTTTGACTTGGTGAGG
>CAZPIS010000063.1:0-5476 GCA_964586745.1 uncultured Ruminiclostridium sp. | reverse complement strand
CAAATCAACGTGATTTTATGCGTTATAACACTGAAGAGACAAGAAAAGAGTTTTTGATTGAAAACTTATATCAAGCCAATGAGATTGTTGCCGTTTACAGCCATGTAGACCGCATGGTTACCCTTGGAATCATGCCTATTGATGACATTATTCCAATTAACAAGGGTATTGACATATGGGCTAATTTTGGCACTTCTTTCTTTTTAGAGCGCAGGGAAGTAGGCTTTTTCAACATTGGCGGAGCCGGTAAGGTTATTGTGGATGGTAAAGTTTACAGTTTAGGATACAAAGACTGCATTTACATCACCAAGGGAGCAAAAGAAGTATTTTTCCAAAGCAATGATAAGCAGAAACCCTCTAAATTTTATGGGGTATCAGCCCCTGCCCATTGCAGCTATGAAACTTGTATGATTTCCATAAAGGATGCAGCAAAAAAACCGCTTGGTGCACTTGAAACCAGTAATAAACGTGTAATCAACCAGTTTATACACCCAAATGTATTACCAACGTGCCAGCTTTCTATGGGGCTTACTGAGCTTGATTGCGGCAGTGTTTGGAACACTATGCCAACCCATACTCATGAGCGTCGTATGGAAGTATACACATACTTTGAAATTGAAGGAGATAATGTCGTATTTCATATTATGGGTGAACCACAGCAAACACGACATATTGTTATACAAAATGAGCAGGCTGTGATTAATCCCAGTTGGTCAATTCATTCCGGTTGCGGTACTGGCAGCTACAGCTTTATTTGGGCTATGGGCGGTGAAAATAAAGCATTTGATGACATGGACAATATAAAAACGGTAGATTTGCGATAGGGGGATTAGGTATGAATGCATTAAATGGTTTTTCTTTGGAAGGAAAAATTGCACTTATTACTGGGGGGAGCTATGGGATTGGCTTTTCTATTGGATGCGGATTGTCTGATGCAGGTGCTAAAGTTGTTTTTAATGACATTAATCAAGAGTTAGTTGATAAAGGCATAAATGCATATAAGGAAAAGGGAATAAATGTACGAGGATATGTCTGTGATGTCACAGATGAATCTGCAGTAATTGAGCTAATTTCCAAAATAGAAAGTGATTTAGGAGTTGTAGATATTCTTGTTAATAACGCAGGAATTATAAAGCGTGTTCCTATGATCGAGATGGAAGTTGCCGAATTTAGAAAGGTAATTGATATCGATTTAACAGCGCCATTTATTATGGCAAAGGCTGTACTTCCAGCTATGATAAAGAAAGGCAGTGGCAAGATTATCAATATTTGTTCAATGATGAGCGAACTTGGGCGTGAAACCGTTTCAGCATATGCTGCCGCAAAGGGCGGGCTAAAAATGTTAACACGCAACATCGCAAGCGAATACGGCGAATATAATATCCAATGTAACGGCCTTGGTCCGGGATATATTGCGACGCCCCAGACAGCGCCATTGCGTGAGAAGCAAACGGATGGAAGCCGTCACCCGTTTGATAAATTTATAATAAGCAAAACTCCTGCGGCCCGTTGGGGTAATTCTGAAGATTTAGTCGGTCCGGCTGTATTTCTTGCGTCCGGTGCATCAGATTTTGTCAACGGGCAAGTATTATATGTTGATGGCGGTATCCTTGCATATATTGGAAAGCAACCGCAATAATAAGGAGCTCTTAAAAATTGCACCGATAAGTATATTGTATATAAGATTATTGATAAAGAGATGGTAACATCTCTTTCTTTCATCTTGACCTTTTTTCAATGGATTCTAACATATTAGAAAATTTTAATTTATATCTAATGGTATAAGTCTGTTAAAACCTGCCGTAAAATATTATAATAATTTAATATGCAAATAAAAAGGTCAGAATCAAGGAGATAGAATGAAAGAATATATAAATGTTATCGGCGCCGGTCTGGCAGGATGCGAGGCAGCGTGGCAAATTGCCAACAGAGGTATTAATGTGAATCTATATGAAATGAAGCCTTATAAAAAAACACCAGCACATCACAGTGATACATTTGCGGAGTTGGTTTGCAGTAACTCGCTTAGATCAGATATGCTCGAAAATGCCGTAGGCCTTCTTAAAGAAGAATTAAGAAAAATAGGCTCTTTAATCATGGAATGTGCAGACGAAACGCGAGTTCCGGCCGGAGGAGCTCTTGCTGTGGACAGAGAGAGCTTTTCTCGAACTATTACTGATAAAATTCTTAAGCACCCGAACATTAAAGTAATTTCAGAAGAAGTGACATCATTAAGTGATGATGTAATTACTATTATTGCCACAGGACCTCTTACCTCTAATAAGCTGGCTGAGCATATATCAACGCTTATTGGTGGGGATAGCCTTTATTTCTTTGATGCTGCGGCACCTATATTACGTGTTGACAGTATTAATATGAATATTGCCTTTAAGGCTTCACGCTACGATAAAGGAGATGCAGACTATATCAACTGTCCTATGAACAAGGAACAGTATCTGGCTTTTTATGAAGCATTAATTCATGCAGAAACAGCTCCGCTAAAAGAATTTGAAAACATGAAGGTCTTTGAGGGCTGCATGCCGATTGAAACTATGGCGAAAAGGGGTGTGGATACAATTCGCTTCGGTCCGTTAAAACCTGTAGGCCTTAATGACCCTGTGACCGGAGAGGAGTATTATGCGGTTGTGCAGTTAAGACAGGATAATACGGCTGCCACACTCTACAATATTGTCGGTTTTCAAACCAATTTAAAATGGGGAGAGCAGAAACGTGTTTTTTCTATGATTCCGGGCTTAGAAAATGCAGAATTTGAACGCTATGGAGTTATGCACAGAAATACCTTCCTCAATTCTCCGATGTTACTGGATAGTGTTTATAGACTAAAAAAACAACCTATGCTTTTCTTCGCCGGGCAGATGACAGGGGTAGAGGGTTATATTGAATCTACCTCTTCAGGTCTAGTTGCCGGAATAAATACCGCCAGACAGTTTAATAAGCAAGAAGATTTAGTTTTCCCGGGCAATACTGCCATTGGAGCTTTAGCAAGATATATTTCAAATCCGGCTTCAGATAAATTTCAGCCTATGAATATTAATTTTGGAATTATCGATCCTTTACAGAAAAAAATCAAAAATAAGAAGGAACGGTATGGCATGGTTTCAAAAAGAGCGCTGGATGCGATTGAACACATTATTAATATAGAAAATCAATAGAAGGAGAGCTTTAAATGAAAAAGATCGGACTAAGATTATTCATTCCTCTTGTGGTCATTCTTGTAGGCATATGGTGCCTTACCGGTGTTTACACCCTTAAATCAGATGGTGGTGAAAGAGCTGTATTAACACAATTTGGGCGTTATGCTGATACAATTGAGGAAGCGGGCTTACATTGGCATCTGCCTTATCCCATACAAAAAGTTGAAATCGTAAAAACCGAGACTCTGCGTACCATTGAACTGGGGTTTAGAACTCAGGATGTAGGCAGTAACAATTCAAACTCAACATTTAATGAGATTCCTGAAGAAGCACTTATGATTACCGGAGATGAGAATCTTGTAAATGCTGAAACAGTTATACAATACAGAATTTCTAATGTCAGGGACTTTGTCTTTAATGTAAATGATGCATTTAATACTCTGAAAATGGCTTCTGAGTCATCTGTACGCCGTGTTGTGGCAAATCATAAGCTAGATGATGTCTTAACAGATCAAAAGGATATTATACAAAGTGAGATAAAAGAAGACTTACAGAATATATGTAACGAATACCAAATGGGAATTTCCATTAAAAACGTTGCGCTTCAGATGGTTTATGCTCCGGTTGAAGTTGAAGATGCATTTAATGATGTAATAAAGGCCAGGGAGGATATGAATCGTTTTATTAATGAAGCTAACAGGGAATCAAATGAAATCGTTCCCGCAGCCGAAGCAAGAGTGCAGGAGATTCTCAACGAAGCCAATGCCTATAAAGAAAAACGCATATCGGAATCCAAGGGTGATGTTGAGAATTTTACTCAGGTATATAAAAACTTTGAATTAGGTCCGGAAGTAACTCGAATCCGTATGTATTTTGAAACCATGCAAGAGATTCTTCCAAAAGCTAAGATTTACATAATGAATGATTCAGGTAACACATTGCGCTTCCTTCCTTTAGAAGGCGGAACAGTAAATATTGGAGAATAAGGAGGTATGAACCGGTATGGATAATATAAATAATTTTCAACAGCAATACAGAGAGCAAAAAAAGCAAAACAACCCCATAAATACAGAGAAACTCAACGGCCTTTTTAAAGGTGCAGGCCTTGTATTTGCTGCATTTATGATTATATTGATAATTTTTTTATCATTCTCCTTTACGGTGAATGAAACCGAACAAGCTGTGGTAACCCAGTTTGATAAGATCGTCAGAATTATAGTAGACGACATTAATGATCCATCTATACAAGCTTTAAAGAATGACTCGAGATATACCAATGTAAAAGTTCAGCAGGGCAAAGGACTGTTTTTCAAGATTCCTTTTATACAAAGTGTTAAGCATTATACCAATAAACTATTAACATATGATACCTCTGCTGAAGAGGTTACAACAAAGGACAAGAAAACTATTTTTATTGATAATTTTGCTCAATACAGAATAAACAATCCGGCTACCTTTATGGTTAATATAGGAACCAGAGAAGCAGCCCATCAAAGAATAGATGAGGTAATCTATTCAAAAATGAGAGAAGAAATAGGTAGGATTGACGCTCATGTATTAATCGCCGATAAGGATTACATGTTCTCAATGTTGAAGAATGTAGAGAATTTTGTAAACGATCAACTTCAAAGCTATGGAGTAAATATTGTAGATATCAGAATAAAAAGAACAGAATTTCCTGACGAAACAAAACCAAGTATATATGAACAGATGAGGTCGGAGCGAGAGGCTGTGGCCAGTAAATACAGAGCAGATGGTCAGAAGGCAGCCAGAACTATTCGTGCTGAAGCAAACAACAAAGCAACCGTCATTGAGGCACAGGCTTATGAACAAGCCCAAAAACTAATGGGTGAGGGTGATGCAGAGGCTTTGAAAATATATGCTGAGGCTTATAATGTGGACCCGGAATTTTATGGTTTCTGGAAGACACTTCAAACCTATAAGAAAGTAATCGACGAGGATACAACCATTATAATCAGCCCTGACTCTGTATTTGCTAAGTATATTTACGGAAAATAAACAGATGTCGTTCTGAATACAGCGATGCAAAATGAAGAATCTTATTATTAATACAATAAGGTTCTTTTTTGCGGACGTAACACTGCTTGTAAGGGAGTGAAACGACCGAAGAAGCAGATGTACGTCCCATGCAAGGCTTGCCCAAGAAGACAAGCGACAGCGAAGGCTGATTGGCAGCAAGCTACTGCGGCGGACGTAACACTGCTTGTAAGGGAGTGAAACGACCGAAGAAGCAGATGTACGTCCCATGCAAGGCTTGCCCAAGAAGACGAAGTCTGATTGGCAGCAAGCTACTGCGGCGG
>CAZPIS010000062.1:8228-8876 GCA_964586745.1 uncultured Ruminiclostridium sp. | reverse complement strand
ACTTCTTCAAATTCACCATTTTCCATTTGTTTCAAAGCACTTTCAGGTGCCATTTGGGTTAACTCTTTAATAGCAGAACGAGTCTTATTCAATGTACGCTGCTCCAAATAAGCGCCAAATAAGAATAAGAAGGTAACGATAGCTGATTCTTCAAAATTTTTAATTGCGAACGCTCCGGCAACTGCAATGGTAACTAAAACATCGATACTGACTACTTTTACCTTTAATGCTTGATACGCTTGGATTGCGATAGGTACAACACCTATAATTGAAGCAATAATCAAAGACCAAATAAATATAGTTATATTATCAATTGTCCACTTACTGATAAATGCGAATGTAATTAAAAACGCACCAATTAATGTTATATGGTTTTTCTTACTTAATATGAATCTCTGCATAATCTCACCTTCTTTAATAATTTGTAAACCAAGAGGAAATTTCTCTGCCCAAGGGCTATGCCATTCTGAAAGAAACGCAGTGTAGTATGGATTACCGGAGCGGCTCATTTGACTCACTCTACAGGCACCTCTACATAAATAATTCCAATAAGATCCTTAACATTCGCTCAGGATGACCTATGCATCAATAACCTTAGCATAATATGCTTTATCTTTTACATCTCTTTCATTGTAATACTTTTCATAT
>CAZPIS010000062.1:0-8218 GCA_964586745.1 uncultured Ruminiclostridium sp. | reverse complement strand
TCAGCTAACATGTTGTATACTGCTTCATAGCTTTCGCATACATCATCAGGAACTGTGTAGTTATTTGTAATTTCACGCAAACTTGTAAATTCTTCATTTAATTCAGGTTTTTCTGCTCCTGCTTCTTTTGTTTTCTTAATGATTTCATCAAATAATTTACGAACTTCATGAAATTCAGGGTGATGCTCTCCATGAACTCGTGCTACTATAGGTACATATTGCGCTAGCGTTTTGAAATGTTTTTCTGTCGCTTTTTTAAATGTTAATTTATTTGACATATTATCCACCTCTTTCTCAATCTATTATTTATCTATTTGATGATTTTATTGTAACAAGAATTTGAATAACTAAAATTGACCTAAATCAATAATATAAAAAATATTCGAAAAAATAAGTAAACATATACCTTGCACTTTTATTGTATAATAAATTTTGCAATGATATTTGCATTTATATTATAGAAAGCTCAGGTATAAACAATGAATTTTATCCTTGGAAGTACTGCTCCTGAAAACGAAAACAAACTACACTATATTTTTCTTTTTCAGCAGAATAATCTCCTTATAAAAAAACTTGATAAAACATTTACCCTTCTTACTTCTAATGATCTTCAACATTTGGAACATAAGCTTGCTAACAAATTTTACATCGGCAGTCTGGACGATCATCCCTGCTATGCAGCAAGATTTCCTGATAGTGAAGTAATTCCTGATAACATGGAGTTTTCAGGGCTCAGGCAGCTGTATGAAAAAATAGATAAAATCATGATGCAGGCAGCATTCCGCGCTGTTCAAATAGTTGCATGGGATGAAACCCATAGATTCTGTGGTGTTTGCGGTGAAGCTACTGTAAGAATGCCTTATGAGCATGCCATGTTATGCCCCAAATGCGGGCATACCTCTTATCCACGCTTATCTCCCGCAGTCATAGTTGCCATTACTAAAGACGGCAAACTGCTCCTTGCCGGCAACAAGAATTCTACCACAGGTTTACAGAGTGTACTGGCTGGCTTTGTTGAAGCAGGTGAAACTCTGGAGGAATGTGTAAAAAGAGAGATAAGAGAAGAAGTCGGAATAGAGGTAAAAAATATCAAGTATTTTGCCAGCCAATCCTGGCCGTTTCCCAATTCGTTTATGATTGCATTTACAGCAGAGCATTCGAGCGGTGAAATAAAAATAGACGAAAATGAAATTGCAGACGCCGGATGGTTCAGCGTAGATGAAATACTAAATATTCCCAATCTCCCCAAAAGGCTCAGCATTTCAAGGGGATTGATAGACTGGTTCATAGATAAGCATAAGAATAAAAAACCTTGTAACTAGCTTGTTACAAGGTTTTTGGAGCTGGAGGACGGATTTGAACCCCCGACCTGCTGATTACAAATCAGCTGCTCTACCAGCTGAGCTACTCCAGCGCAGTTATTAAGTAAATGGTGACCCCTAGGGGATTCGAACCCCTGTAACCGCCGTGAGAGGGCGGTGTCTTAACCGCTTGACCAAGGGGCCACATACCATTTGCCCAAAAACCGGACAAAGACTATTTTAACGGCTAGTCAGCATCTTGTCAAGTTTTTTAATGAGAAAGTTTGCGAAAAGTTAACCAAAAATTGAGGAAAAGGTTAAGCCGGACGATTCAATCAACTTAAATTCTTCTTGAGCATATCTAAAAAGTATTAAAGCTTACCACTTCTTCTAAGCTCTTCTTCTTCCTAACCGGCATTTCATCGGGATAGCCTATTGTAACCAGATTTATTAATTCGTATGAATCTGGACAGTTTAATAAATCCTTTGTTTCTCTCGAGTGCGGTCTTTGGTATGTACCTATCCAACATGTTCCAATACCGTAATGCCATGCGGCCAGTATCATATTTTCTGTTGCGGCACATGCATCTTCAAACATATGATCTGAAGTTTTATCGCAAAGAACAGCAATTATTGCATAAGCTTCTTTTATAAATTTGCCGTATTTAGTTATTTTAGTCAATCTTTCTTTTATTAATTGATCGGTTACAACAACGAAACGCCATGGCTGGTTATTATGGGCGGACGGAGCTAATCTTGCACAGTCTAAAATATCCATCATTACTTCATTTGGTATTTCCTTTTTTAAATACTTTCGTATACTTCGTCTGGTTTTTATTACTTCAATTATATCCATTTTTTATCCTCTCTCATCTTTTTTTCTATTTTTCTTCCCGGAATGATTTTTGTTATTTTTTCTCTTTGAACTCAAATTTTTCTGGCTTCCATTGTCCTTTTTCTTTTTTGTTGTCGCACCGATATGCTTAAGTAAGCGATTCTTATCATTCAAGGATTTAGATCTAATAAGCTCCGGTTCCTTCTTTTCAATTTTTACGTCTCCCGTTTCATCTTCATCAATTAATATAAAATCTATCTGACGTGCTTCTGTACTGGCTTTAACCAACTGTACATTAACCTTGTCACCAATACGATAGATTTTCTTTGTCCTTTCACCGATAAGGCAAAGCGCACGTTCATTGTAATTATAATAATCATCATCCATCGCACTTAATCTTACTAAACCCTCAATTGTGTTATCCAGCTCAACAAACATCCCAAATGCAGTAATATTTGATACCGTACCAATAAAATGCTCTCCAACTTTGTCCATCATAAATTCGGCTTTTTTTAAATCCTCACAGTCTCTTTCTGCATCCTGTGCGGCTCTTTCTCTTTCAGAACTCTGCTGGGCTATACTGTGTAAAATTTCCTTATAATGATCGATTCTGCGTTCGTCAAGCTTACCGTTAATTTGCTCTTTCATAATACGATGTATAATTAAATCAGGATACCTACGAATCGGCGAGGTAAAATGTGAATAATACTCTGCAGCAAGCCCAAAGTGCCAATCATGAGTGTCGCTGTACCTGGCTTTTTGCATAGACCTCAGAATTATCATATTGATTGCTTTTTCCTCAGGTTTTCCTTTAATCTGATTTATTACATCCTGTAATGCCTTAGGATGTACGTCACGATAGCCCTTAAGCTTATATCCGAATGTACCTAATATGATGTTAAGATTCTCCATTTTTTCGGGATCGGGATCTTCATGGATTCTATATACAAAAGGTATGCCAATCCAATAGAAGTGTTCAGACACGACCTCATTACAAAGCAGCATAAACTCTTCTATTATTTTGTTGGCTATAGTCATTTTATAACGCTTTATATCAATTGTTTTTCCATTTTCATCGACTATTATCTTGGCTTCATCAAAATCAAAATCAACAGCGCCTCTGAGCCTTCTTTTTTCTGTTAATATCAAAGACAATGTCTTCATGTTTTCAAAGTCGGCCACATGGTCCTTGTATCTCTCCTTAAGCTCGGAGTCATTCTCCTCAAGAATCTTGTATACATTTGTATATGTCATACGTTCATCTATATGGATAATGCTCTCAAATATATCATGGTTTACAACATTACCGGAAGAATCGATATCCATGACTACGCTAAAGGCTAAACGGTCTTCATTTGCATTTAAACTGCATATATTATTAGAAAGCTCTCGTGGCAGCATTGGAATTACTCTGTCTGGAAAATATACGCTTGTGCCTCTCAATACGGCCTCATTATCCAAATGAGAACCTTCTCTAACATAGTGAGTCACATCGGCAATATGAACCCCAAGTCGGTAGGAACCGTCAGATAATATTTCTATGGATACGGCATCATCTAAATCTTTAGCATCTTCTCCATCGATTGTGACCATTCTTAGAGACCTTAAGTTCCTTCTGTTTCTTACTTCATCTTCTGAAACTTTTATCGGAAGCGACTGTGCTTCATTAATCACATTATCCGGGAACTCATACGGTATGCCATAAGCACGTATTATTGACATGATGTCTACACCTTTTTCATTTTCGTCCCCGAGTATTTCAATGATTTTGCCTTCAGCATTTCTGTTTTTTTCCGGCCATTTTGTAATCTCCACAACTACCTTCTGGCCTTTTTGTGCACCATTAATCAAATCTTTGGGTATAAAAATATCACCGGAAAGACGCACATGGTCAGGTGATACAAACCCGAAATGTTCACTTCTATCAAATTTCCCGACAATTGTCTTATTAACATGTTCAATAATATTTATTATTTCTCCCTCTTGATGTCTGTCTCCGGAAGCATGACGGCTCAGCCTTGCAATAACTCTGTCACCGTGCATGGCTCCATTAATTAAATTAGCAGGTATAAATAAATCCTCATCTCCAAAATCCGGCAATACAAATCCAAATCCCTTTGCATTACCCTGAAATTTTCCGACAATAAGGCCCATACGTTCAGGGACTCCGTATCGTTCCTTCCTTGTTTTTATTATTAGTCCTTCTGCTTCCATCTCTTCAAGAAGTTTTTTAAGAAATACCTTTTCTTCAGCCGGAACATCTAATACAATAGTTAGTTCGTCGTATTTCAGTGGTTTGTATGAATACTCCCGCATAAAAGATAGGATACGATTTTTTCTATCTTCCATTATTTCATTCATTTTTTTCTTCCTTCTGTCTAAAAATTAAGACGGCAGTGGCCGTCATAGTTTCATAAACATATTATTTAACTTAGAGCTAATAAGTATACTTTTATTTTATAACTTACTATAGTTCTAATTCATTACTTATTTCTTTTAATGCCTCCAGAGATATTTTAATAAATTCCTCAATGGTTATTTCAATTTCGGTACATGTAGCTATTTGTTCACGATCGGCGCCGCGAGCAAAACCTTTTTGATAATATTTTTTCAACACAAAATCTTCATCTATATCTTTAAGCTTTTTGCTGGGTACAATTAGTGCACAAGCTATGATTAGGCCGGACATCGGATCGGCGCAATATAATGCTTTATCTATTTTTCGCCTGCGAGTTATATTGTTTAAGGGATTATGGGCACGAACAGCATAAACAACAGTATTATCAAAATTTAAAGCCTCAAGTATATCGGCTCCCATTCTACCATGTTGGTTCATATCACCTTGGATTCTTTCATAATCTATGTCATGAACAAGTCCGGTAATGCCCCATAGTACTTCATATTCATTAAACAGAATTGCCAGTTTTCGCATTATTGCTTCAACAGCTAAGCTGTGTTTCAATGTGTTTTTGTTCTCTATTCGAAGTTTTAATTCTTCTAAAGCTCTATTGCGATCCAATGTGCAATTCCTCCCTTTATCAACTTTTACTTAATTATAACAAAAACTATTCCTGCTGCAAAGATATATGTTGCATCATAACAAATTATTGGATACAATACTCTTTATGTATTATCCCATGCCAGTTCGCAAAATCCTGGTAAGGTGAAAGCCTTAAACAAAACTACGAAGTTCCGGTTACTTAGAATAAAAGCCGGTGTTTATTTATGTAAGCAAAAAAGGAATACAATGAAATCATCCCCTAAATTTTTAGTCCGGTCAGCATTATTGGCTGCAATATATGCAGCGCTCACTATTGTTTCAGGTTCTATCGGTTACGGACCTATACAGTTTCGTATTTCAGAAGCATTAACAGTCCTTCCTGCAGTAATACCTGCTGCAATACCAGGTTTATTTATCGGCTGTATCCTGGCTAACTGGATTGGCGGATTCGGTATTATTGACATAGTCTTCGGCAGTCTTGCAACATTGCTGGCTGCTGTTTCAACATTCTTATTAAAAAAGAATCGCTTTCTGTTTCCATTTCCCCCTGTGTTATTTAATGCGATTATTGTAGGGTCATATGTATATTTATTATATGATAACAGTTATTCAATGATTTTTACTATGGTTTTCATCGGAATATCTGAATTTGTAATATGTTACGGCTTAGGTTTGCCTCTTATATTATTTATTGAAAAGAATAGAGTTTTACGAAAAGCTTTAGGTATAGATAATCGATAATTAGCTAAACCGTAAAACTAGTAAATAGTATAATACTATGATTGTTTTTTTTACCTTTTATGTGGTAAATACTTTTTTGACAGCTTTCATTTTGTTAAGGAGTAACTGATGAGATTAGTAGCTTTAGATCAGATAAATGGTACAGAAGTTTTAGGTAAAGCCATCTTTGATATAGATGGAAGGAAACTCTTAAATTCCGGAATATCATTAAGACCTGCTATAATTCAAAAACTATATGAAAAAGGCATCTCAAGTGTATATATCGATGACGATATTTCTGAAGGTATAGAAGTTGAAAGCCTTTTAAGAGAAGAAACAAAAAATCAAGCCAAGTTTATTGTTCGTGAAGAAATGCAAAAATTATCTCATAACAATACAATTAACTATTCAAAACTAAGCGGCGTAGTTGATACAATTCTTGATGAAATTCTTTCGCGAAAAATTGAAATGGTAAATGTTAAAGATATACGTATGCAGGATGAACAAACCTTTGCTCATTCAGTAAATGTTTGTGTTATGTCTATTGCTTTGGCCACAAGACTTTCGCTTGCTTTGCCAAAAATAAAAAGTATTGCTATGGGTGCTTTACTTCATGATATTGGAAAAGCTCTGCTTCCTCATTCACTTCTTAACAAAACTGATTCCCTTAGTGAATCGGAAATGTTAGAAATGAAAAAACATCCTGTTATAGGATATAATCTTCTTAAAGATAATCCGGATACACCCGCAACTACAAAGGTCGCAGTTTTAATGCATCATGAGCATATTAACGGAACCGGCTATCCAATGAGTCTTCCGGGTGATAAAATTCATTACTCTGCCAGAATACTTACTGTTTGTGATGAATTTGATACTGCTATAAATGACAAAAGGAATGATAAGTTTTTACGTACAACTGACGCTGTTGAATACCTGATTGGTGCCTCAGGCCATATTTTTGATAAATCGATAGTTGATGAATTCATTAAAATGATTCCGATTTATAATGAGGGTAGCATCGTTCTTTTAAGTAACGGAATTATAGCCATTGTGGTCAAGAATAATCCAGTAAACCTTACCCGTCCTATTGTAAAAGCATTTTACAATCCAAAAACAAAGACAAAATACAACAAGTTGAATATTATTGACTTAAGAACCGAACTATCAATAAAAATCTTACGAGAAATCAAAGCAAATATAAATGAGATAGTTCATTAAGACGAAAAAAAACGCATTCTTTACAAAATGCGCCTTTCGCTTTTTTACATTAATAATCCATTCCTACTTTTAAGACTTGCATTTCCTCAGGTATCATATAATGCCTCTTCTTTGATAAAATGCTATAAAGGGCTTTTTCAAAGTTTTCAATCTTTACACAGCCTGTCTCTTTGATAAGCTTTCCAAGCAAATAAATATTTGAATATGTTTTATTGCCAATTTCATTTGCCAATTGTGTGGCCGGTATTTCAAATACCTTTATGTCAGTCCTTTTGGTCTTAGTATTAACCATTGAACTGTCAGTTATTATCACTCCGCCGGGCTTAACCCAACTCTCGAACTTTTCCAGCGAAGGGTTATTCATAACAATCAGAGAACTGCACGAATTTAAAACCGGAGATGCTATGGCCTGCTCAGATATTACTACCATACAATTAGCCGTACCACCCCTCATCTCAGGGCCATATGAAGGCAAAAATGATACTTCCTTTTCTTCAAGCATACCGGCATAAGCTAACAGTCTTCCGGCTGAAAGAATTCCCTGACCACCGAATCCTGCAATTATAATATCATTAGGAAACATAGACTAAACCTCCAAGTCTGCGCCGACGAAAACGCCGAGCGGATAATGCGGAATCATTTCATTTTCAACTCGTTTCAGGGACTCAACGGGATTAAGACCCCAGTTTGTAGGACAAGTGGACAAAATTTCTACCATTGAAAATCCTTTACCGGCAATCTGAACCTTAAATGCCTTTTTAACGGCTGACTTGGCCTTCTTAATATTCTTTATATCGTGTAAAGACACTCTTTCAATATAAGCAGGGCCTTCTAATGTTGCCAACATTTCGGATACCCTTATAGGGAAACCGCTGTACTTTCCATCCCTACCGTAAGGAGTTGTTGTGGTAACCTGACCAATAAGCGTTGTCGGAGCCATCTGTCCGGATGTCATACCGTATATAGTATTGTTAATAAATATTACTGTGATATTCTCTCCTCTGGTTGCGGCATGAACGATTTCGGCCGTTCCTATTGCTGCCAAATCACCGTCTCCCTGATAGGTAAATACAACACTTTCAGGTAAGCTTCTTTTTACTCCGGTAGCTACGGCAGGAGCACGTCCATGGGCAGCCTGAATCA
>CAZPIS010000061.1:0-8889 GCA_964586745.1 uncultured Ruminiclostridium sp. | reverse complement strand
GAAACCGGATTAAAAACATCCGGTACACTCATGGTAATATCACCGAATTTCATTGATACAAAGTTGGCTTCCTGTTTGGAAGCATCTTCACTTGGATCTGCTGCCGGGGCCGGATCTGCTGCCGGGGCCTGATCTGCTGCCGGGGCTGGATCTGCTGCTGGACTTGCGGCGGCTCCTTCAGATCCTCCTCCGCAGGCTACTAGGCTTAATGTCATTATAAGTGTTAGAATAAGTACCAATAATTTTTTCATTTAAATCCTCCATTCATTTTTGCGAGTTATTTTGCATATTATATGAGTTAAATATATCAGTAAAAAATCATAAAGAATTATATTTTGCATGAAACATAATTTTTTCGACATGAATCATTTTGTTTCTCTAATTTTCGCCATTTTTATGTTAAAATAAAAGTGTATTTTGATCTCAGTAGGCGGTGGGGTATGCTACATATAGCAGTATGTGACGACAACATAGATGAGCTTTCCAATATGGCACATCTGATAGATGAGTACAGGTTATCGAGAAATCTGAATTGCGAATATGCAGTTTTTCATAATGGATTTGATCTGATTTCCGCATTGGGAAAGGGTAAGCAGTTTAGTTTTTATTGTCTTGATATTATTATGCCTGCCTTCACAGGTATTGAGGTTGCAAAGGAAATTCGCCAATTTGATAAAAATGCTCCGATTGTTTTTTTTACATCCTCCCATGAATTTGCTTTAGAGAGTTATTCGGTTAACGCAATAAACTATGTGCTTAAGCCTGTGACAAAGGAAAAGTATTTCTTTACTATTGATAAGGTATTAGAACATTTGAAAATAGAACAGGATGAAGCAATTGTTGTAAAGAGCAGTGAGGGAATACAGAGGATTCTTCTGTCCAATTTGGTTTATGCCGAAGTAGAAGGTAGAAATGTGTTTTATCATCTCATTTCAGGTAAGAATGTTGAATGTACCGAGCCATTTCTTCCCGCTTGTGAAAAGCTGCTGAAATATGGCCAATTTATTAAAACACACCGCTCATATATTATTAATATGCAATACATAGATACCATTGATAATAATAACCTAATCGTGCAGACACTAGCCTCCGTTCCCATTGCTCAAGGAAAAGCTCGGGAGATTAAGGAAAAGTATCTTGCTTTTCAGATGGAGGACGTATAAAATGCAAAGCTTGATTATCGTAAATTTTAGTTTTGTGCTTTTATTTGGTATTATATTGTCACTTTCCTTTTCCAATATTGAGTTTAATAAAAATAAAAGGCATTATTTTTTGATCATTTGCTACTTTGGTATAGTTCAAACAGTTGCATATTTAGCTTTTGGCGATGTATTCATGTTTAAAGCTTATCCTTTGCTGATACATTTTCCGTTGTTTTTGCTGCTTCGATATTACTACAAAAAAGGAATTCTTTTTTCGGGTATTTCGGTTTTATCTGCATATTTGTTCTGCACACCGAGAAAATGGATTGGGACCTTTGTTTCTTTCTTTTGGAATTACAATACGGAGGTCTCCTATATTGTTCAGATTATAATAACAATACCGCTATTAATAATTATTGTAAGGTATATTAAACCCTATGTGGCACGGTTAAGGTTTGAAGACGATAAGGTATTGGGGCTTTTTATTTCAGTTCCACTCATTTACTATGTAATTGAGTATTATCTTACGGTCTATACAGATTTGCTGTATCAGGGAGGTGCCGTCATTGTAGAGCTTATGGATGCCGCCTTGGTTGTTATTTACTTTATATTCTCCATTGTCTATCTAAAAACTCTTTATGAAAAAAAAGAGATTGAGGTAGAACAGGCGATTTTAGGAATTATGGCAGATCAATCAAAATATGAGTTAGAAGCGCTTAAGCAATCACAAAATCAAGCATCCATTTATCGTCACGATTTGAGACATCATCTTAATTATCTAAATGCCTGTATTTCTCAAAACAGTTTACAAGCTGCTAGCGAATATATAGAGAATGTATGCAAAGAAATCGATAGTTTTCAGGTAATACGATATTCTGAAAATGAGTCTATAAACCTCATTATATCTGCATATGTTGCAAAAGCGAAAGAAAGTAAAATTAAAACCGATATTATTATTTCAACCACGGAATTTGAGAGGTTTTCCATACCGGATTTGTGCAGCTTGCTTTTTAATGCCTTAGAAAATGCAATTCATGCCGTTGAAAAGATAGATGAAATAAATGAAGGCTATATGAAGCTACGTATCTATTCAAAGAATAATAAGCTTTGTATTCATTTAAGTAACAATTATAAAACAGAGCCTGTTTTCGAGCGAGGGCTTCCTGTAACAAAAGAAAAAGAACATGGAGTTGGCACAAAAAGCATGGTTTACATTGTGGAAAAATATAATGGAATTTATCAATTTATTGCCAAAGAAGGTATCTTTGTTTTTCAAGCTACCATGTGATTAGCCCGCACTTTTTTTGCTATTGTTTTAAGTATTGCTTTAATATAAAATGATAATATGTGATAAGTTTATCGCTTTATTTTTGGGATATGTCGAAAAAGCAGGACTTATTGAAGTTACTAAAGAAGATGGTGTTTATGCCGGGGGAATTTACATGAACAACAGAAATTTGATGGTTGCCGTAAGTGTAGTTTTTATAGTACTCTTTATTATCGTGCCCATCCCTACCTTTCTGTTGGACATCCTATTAGTCATCAATATTACTCTGTCTCTGCTGATATTATTAAATACAATTTATTCTACAGATACACTTTCAATGGCCGCATTTCCCACCATGCTCTTGTTCACAACCCTATATCGTCTATCCTTAAACATAATTGCCATAAGGCTTATTATAGGTCAGGGCGAAGCCGGAATGGTTATCGAAAACTTTGGTAGATTTGTTGGCGGAGATAACCTGGTTGTTGGCGTTATTGTATTCTTGGTTATAATGATCGTCCAATTCATGGTTATTACCAAGGGTGCCGAACGTGTGTCCGAAGTGGCGGCACGTTTTACTTTGGATGCGATGCCCGGTAAGCAAATGGCTATTGATGCGGATTTGAATTCGGGGCTTATTAGTGAGGCAGATGCTAAGGAACGTCGTAAAAGAATACAAAGAGAAGCTGACTTTTACGGTTCTATGGATGGTGCTACCAAGTTTGTTAAGAATGACGCTATTGCCGGTATTCTTGTAGTATTTGTAAATCTCATCGGTGGTATAGTCATGGGGATGATTTTCTTAAATAAATCCTTTGAGGAAGCCATCTCGCTTTATGCCATTCTAACTATAGGTAATGGCCTTGTAGGCCAGATACCATCGCTTTTAATTGCAGTAGCAACGGGTATTATAGTCACCCGAGCCGCCTCGGATAATGATCTCGGAAGTGATATAGTCAAGCAATTGTTTGACAGTCCAAAGGTCCTTTTTATAGGAGCAGGGGGTTGTGTTTTATTAATACCAATTCTGAGGCAGTGGTCACTGTTTTTAGTTGCTGTAGCATTAGTTTATTTGGGCTTTTATTTGCAGAATAGGACAGATGAGGTTTCTAAAGCTGAGGAGCTTAAAGTTGAAGAAAAGGAAGTTGAAGAAATCAGGAAGCCTGAAAACGTGGTTTCATTGCTTCAGGTTGATCCTATAGAGTTAGAGTTCGGATACGCCATTATACCTCTTGCTGATAAGAATCAAGGTGGCGATTTATTGGATCGTGTGGTTATGATACGACGGCAGCTTGCTCTAGAGTTAGGTGTTATAGTTCCTATTATAAGGCTTAGAGACAATATACAGCTTTCCCCCACTCAGTATATAATTAAAATTAAAGGCGTTGAGGTTGCAAGCGGGGAACTTATGCTGGATCATTTTATGGCAATGAATCCGGGTACAGCTGATGAAGGTATTCACGGCATACCTACTGTAGAACCGGCATTCGGTTTGCCTGCGCTTTGGATTCCCGAGACAATGAGAGATAAGGCTGAAATGATGGGATATACTGTTGTGGACACTCCTTCCATTGTAGCCACGCATATGACTGAGATAGTAAGAAGACATATTCACGAGCTGTTAGGCAGACAGGATATACAGGTTCTTGTCGATAACGTGAGAAATTCGTATCCGGCTATTGTAGATGAATTGATACCGAAGCTAATGTCGCTCGGAGAAATTCAAAAGGTGCTGGCAAATCTGTTAAGAGAGAATGTATCAATAAGAGACATGGTTTCGATTATGGAGACCCTTGCCGATTATGCACCGGTTACAAGAGATCCGGATATGCTTACCGAATATGTTCGGCAATCACTGGGGAGAGCCATTTCTAAGGGCTATTTAAGAAGCTCGGGTTCTGAAGTAATTACTTTAGATCCCAAGCTCGAACAATTAATCATAGATTCAGTCCAAAGGAATGAAGCGGGAACATATATGGCCATTGAACCTGAAATAAGCAACAGAATAGTATCCAATGCCGCAACCCTTGCCGAAAGGATGGCGCAATCAGGCAAACAGCCTATAATTCTTGCTTCCCCGGTTGTAAGGTTGTATTTTAAACGACTTACCGAACATGCAATACCCGGGCTTATTGTTTTATCTTATAACGAACTTGATCCAAGTATAGATGTTAATGCTATCGGTATGGTCAGTATTTAGTAGAAAGGGTCGGATAATTAAGGATGAAGATTCGCAGATACACATGCAAGGATATGCAGGAAGCCTTGCTCAAGGTAAAGATGGATCTTGGCAGTGAAGCTGTTATTATGAACAGCAAGAAGGTTAAACCCAAGGGCTTTCTGGGACTTTTTAAAAAACCGATGCTTGAGGTTGTAGCTGCCATTGATGATGATTATGTTCGGCCGGGCAGGTCAAATTACAGCCAGAGGCAGGCTCCTGCATACGGGGCTTTTAGGTCTCAGCCGGAACCTGAGAAGTATATGCCGGCACCTGAACCGAAGGCGGCGATGCCTGTTAAAGATGAAATATATATGAAAAGCACACCTACGCAAGAGGCTGCAGTAACGGGAAATTCTGTCCCAACCGGGGAAAACAAAAAAATCTCCGAGCTCGAGGATAAAGTCAAAAGTATGGAAAGCATGCTTGATAAAATATATCAGGTTGTTCAGGCGAATAATGAAACAGAAACAGGAAAGGTAGTTTCACAGACACCAAAGGAAGCTGAGAATAAAACAAAAGAAGAAAAAATCGATATATTAGAAAGTAATAGTGACATTGAAAACCCCATGGAACCTGAACAAAATTCGCTCCTAGCGCTTAGGAATATTCTTTTTGAAAAAGATGCTGAACCAAAGCTTATTGAAAAAATTCTTGAAAAAATAAGGGAGCGCGGAGGCCAGAACCTGAAGAAAGAGGAAGTATTTCAGCTTGCTGCAAAGATATTAGAGGTTTTATTAGGGGAACCTGAACCCATTAAACTTATTGAGGAGAAGAAACCTCATGTTGCTATTTTTATCGGACCTACTGGAGTGGGCAAAACCACAACTCTTGCTAAGATAGCAGCTGACTTCACTTTCAGGCAAAAAAAAGTGGGACTTATTACGGCAGATACATATAGGATAGCGGCTGTGGAACAATTAAAGACCTATGCGGAAATATTAAATCTGAAGGTTACAGTTGTGTATTCTCCGGGCGAGGTTAAGGACGCTATTGAGAGTCTAAAGAGCAATGACTTGATACTTATAGATACTGCCGGCAGGAGCCATAAGAATAAAAAGCATTTTGACGAGCTTAAAGCATTGGTAAATGCAGCAGATGCAGATGAAACATACCTGGTTATGAGCAGTAATACCAGCAGAATTGCTGTTCGTGAAATTTTAGAATACTATGCCTTTATTAAAAATTATAAGCTCCTTTTTACAAAGCTGGATGAATCGCCGGCCCCGGGAATCATTCTAAACGCCAGATATATGACGGGAAAGCCGCTTTCATATACCACAGCAGGCCAGAGTGTTCCTGATGATTTGGATATAGCTGATGTAAGGCAGCTTGTTGCAAGCATACTGAACTAGAATGCTGAATAAGCGCCTGAATAAGGGGGGAGGGATAAGAGACGAATGAATGATCAGGCAGAGATGCTTCGTAAAATAGTGAATATGAAAACCGGAAATCAACAGAATGATCTACCCGACGAAAACTCTGAAAAAAAAGCTAGAGTCCTGACAGTTACCAGCGGCAAAGGCGGAGTGGGAAAAACCAACATCACCATTAATCTTGCCTTAGCATTAAGCAGGATGGGTTTGAAGGTAGCAATTCTCGATGTTGATTTTGGGTTAGCAAATATCGACGTACTGTTTGGTATTGTTCCTAAATATACCATGCTGGATCTTATACATGACGAAAAGAATATTTTTGAAGTGTTGACAGATGGGCCTGACAATATCAAATTTCTTTCGGGCGGTTCAGGTGTTGAAGAGCTAATACGTTTAGACAGAAAAAAGCTTAGAAAATTTGTCAGTAGTATTGGTATGTTAGATAAGCTTTTTGATGTAATTCTTATTGACACCGGAGCAGGACTTTCACAAAATGTTATGAGTTTTATTATGGCTGCCGATGAGGTGCTGTTGGTTACAACGCCGGAACCTACTGCTATAACCGATGCTTATGCTCTAGTGAAGATGGTTTCACGCCGCGATAAAAAGAAGCGGATTAATATATTGGTGAATAAGGCAGACAGTATCCGTGAGGCTGATGAAATAGCAAAAAAGCTATGTGTTGTATCTGAAAAATTTTTATCTTTAAGATTATTAAAACTTGGGTATATATTATATGATGATAATGTGACAAAAAGTGTAAAAATGCAAAAGCCTTTCAGCTTGGTTAATCCAAAGTGTCAGGCGGCAAAAAACATTACAGAGATAGCAGAAAAGCTGTTTTTAGACAAGCAGCATGATGAAACCGGTGGTGCGAAGGGGTTTATTTCAAAACTTTTGTCTTTTTTTGGTGTATGATAGGGATAACTGTGCTATAATAACCTTAATGCAGATAACCCGTAGCCGAAATCAAAGATTTTGAACGAGGACCCAAGAATATTGATACTGCTTTTTTGAACCAATGCCCAAGAAAACCAGCATAATCAAGCAAATTGTAGCTTGAGAATCAAATAATACGTTTTTTGAGGTTTGTTAATGGAAACAATTAAGCTTAACCTTGGGGACAAACTTGAAATAGAGCTATATAATAGCAATGGAGAGCGGGTTTCACCACTTTTAGTAAGTCAATTCGAAGGAACATTGCCGGATGGAAGCATGGAAATTTTGGCTCCTATAAAGGGGGGAAGGATTTTCCCTGTATACCGGGGCGTTAATATGGGTGTGATTTATGAAAAAAGTGGGGAGTTGTATAAATTTATAGGTGAAGCAGTTGAACGCCGGATATCGGGTAATGTCTTTCTCTTGAGAATAATGCCCAAATCAGGCGCCGAACACATGCAAAGAAGATTTTTTTTCAGATTTAATTGTATTTTAGATGTAAGATATCGTTTGTTTGAAAAAAAAGATACGAATAATGCAGATAAAGGTGATTACAAAAAAGCAATAACTAAGGACATAAGTGGAGGCGGGTTGTGTATTCTGACAAATGAAGAGCCGGTATATGAATGGTATTTAGATGGAATAATTGATATTGGCAATGGTGTTCGTTTTATAGGGAAAGTGGTCCGTGTTATTAATGTTCATGATAAAGGGAAGTTTAACTATGAAGCGGGGATTGAATTTATAGATATATCAGACCTGGAGAGAGAAAAGGTTATCAGTTTTATTTTTGACTCCCAGAGAAAAATGCTTAAAAAGGGCTGGTCAACCAAATGAGCGATAGAAGAATAAGAGTACTGATTGTAGATGATTCTGCACTGATGAGACGCATTCTGCAGAATATTTTGGAACAGGATCCGGAAGTTGAAGTTGTCGGAATTGCGAAAGATGGCATTGATGCGTTAAAGAGAGCACAGGAGCTTAATCCTGATGTAATTACACTCGATGTTGAGATGCCTTTGATGAATGGTATAGACTGCCTTGAAAACTTGCTTAAGCAAGGTTCTTATGGCATTATTATGGTAAGCAGTATTACTAAAGAGAAGGCAAGTGAGACCATCCGCGCATTAGAATTAGGTGCTTTTGACTTTATTACTAAATCCGACAATATTTTTGATATGTCCTCTACAGAAAAGCATAATGAAATAATTGAGAAAACTAAACTAGCATTCAGAAGCTTGAAAAAATCTGAAAAGTCGAATAAAGTAAGAAGAAAAGAACATGTTGACAGCACTGAGAAGCACCAGATTTCTTCTGAATTAAAATATATTGTTGCTCTTGGTATTTCCACGGGAGGCCCGAGAGCACTTGCGGAGATTCTGCCCGAATTTCCCGCCGACCTCCCGGCAGCAATAGTAATTGTACAACATATGCCGCCGGGTTTTACCGCATCATTGGCTGGAAGGTTAAACGAAACCTGTAATCTGAATGTCAAAGAAGCGGAGGATATGGATGAATTGCAGGCGGGGTATATTTATATAGCACCGGGAGACTATCACTTAACATTTGCCGGTGAAGGTGATAAAATTTGGATTAAACTTACCAAAACACCGCCTATAGGAGGGTTAAGGCCAAATGCAGATATAATGATGACCTCTCTGTCTGATACAAAGTTCAGCAATATTATTGGGGTTATCATGACAGGTATGGGAAGTGATGGGACCAAAGGATTAATAAAGCTTAAAGAGAATAATAATGCCTTTGTTATTGCGCAAGATGAAAACACAAGTGTTGTTTTCGGAATGCCTAGAGTTGCAATTGAAAAGGGAGTGGTTGATAAAACCGTTCCTCTACAAAATATACCTACATGCATAATGAATTTTATGGGGGTGCGCAGGTAATGGATATGAATCAATACCTCGATATATTTATTGAAGAATCAAGAGA
>CAZPIS010000060.1:0-8889 GCA_964586745.1 uncultured Ruminiclostridium sp. | reverse complement strand
TAAAAGCCATGACGCTTAATAATAATAAACAAAAGGTCAACGACGCCCTTGGAAACCCTATTGAGATTGGGATTGTAGTGATCTGGCGTGTGATTGATACTGCTAAAGCCGTATTTAATGTTGATAATTATAAATCCTTTTTGTCAATACAAAGCGATTCAGCCCTTCGTAATATAGCAAGGCTCTATCCTTATGACATGGCTGATGACGGTGAAGAAATGACCTTACGAGGAAGCAGCCAAGAAGTTGCCGATAAACTCAAAAAAGAAATCCAAAGCAGAGTAGAAATTGCCGGCCTCGAAATAATAGAAGCACGGATTACACATTTGGCTTACGCTCCTGAAATTGCCGCCGCAATGCTTCAAAGACAGCAAGCATCTGCTATTATTGATGCCAGAAAGATGATTGTTGACGGTGCTGTGGGAATGGTTGAAATGGCTCTGGCCAAATTAAGTGAAAACGATGTCGTACACCTGGATGAGGAAAGAAAGGCTGCCATGGTCAGCAATCTGCTTGTTGTACTCTGCGGTAATAAAGACGCTCAGCCCATAGTAAATAGCGGGACAATATATTAATATTATGGTGAAGAAAAACGATAATGACAAAAAACAAATACTATTACGTTTAGCGCCAACTCTGTGGAAGGATTTGGCGGCTTGGGCTGAGGATGATTTCCGCTCAATAAACGGACAGATTGAATATCTTCTTTCAGAATGTGTAAAGCATCGTAAAAAGACCAACTCAAACTCCGGCATGGATTAATCTATATCCAACGGATATAAAAGAGTCTCCCGTATTATGAGAGACTCTTTTTCTGTTCTTTTTTGATAATATGTTAAAACCTACTTTTCTAAAATTAACGAGATACCGTATCTTAGCGTTTCTTCATCTATTCCACCCTCAGCAACTCCAGCAATATAACCTTCCTTATCAATAAAAAATGTGCTTGGAATCGAGCGAATGCCATAGGTTGCCGCAGCATCCTGTTTCTCATCAAAGAATACGGCAAAAGTATATCCGTTATCCTCTACATACTTCTTCCCCTTTTCTGTTGTTTCACTTGCTCCGTCAACCATATCCACCATCAGAAACAGCAGCTCATCATTAGGGTATTCCTCCGATACCTTGTTAAAATGCGGCATCTCACCTTTGCAGGGCGGACACCAACTGGCCCAGAAATTAAGAACTATCGGCGTCCCTATATAATCGGACAACTTTACCTCGTTTCCGTCATAATCCATAACGGCAAAATCAAACGCCTTTAAAGGCTCTTTCTCTTTTTCCGGTTCCTGCTCTTCTTGAGATCCTTCCCCTTCTTTGGGCTTTTCACCCGGGGATTCTTCTACTTGAGACTCATCCTCGAGTATCGATGGCTCCGGACTTTGAGTAGCGGTTGAAGGCGTTTGCGAATTCTTTCCTGGCGCCATTCCAAGGGAATTGGGAGCCTTATACCTCTCTGTCAGATAATTATATCCAATAACAGCTACCAGAATTAACAATACAAATCCCGCAATATAAAATAATGTTTTAATTTTCTTATTCATAGGCACCTCCCCGGTGTTAAAATCATTCTCCAATATTATTAACTAAAATGTAAAAACAGCAAGTAATTTTCCGAGTAAACCTGTCATCATTACAATACCCAGTATGATTAGTAAAACTCCGGAAATAATATTTATTATTTTATAGTTTCGCTTGATAAAATCAAAAACACCCTTTAGCTTATCTAAAATCAATGCGGAAATAATAAACGGTATACCCAAGCCCATTGAAAAGCTAAGCAACATAAGAACTCCCTTATAGCTTTCTTGAGAAGTAGCTGCCAACATCAGCGCAGAGCCTAAGAAAGCTCCTACGCAAGGAGTCCACCCTATTGAGAATATTATTCCGAATAAGGCTGATGAAAAGAAACCCGGCTCTTTTTGCTTGTACTCATAATTACTGCTTTTGGTTAAAAATGAAAACCTAATTATACCCATATAACTAAGACCAAAAATAATAATAATACCTCCGGCCACAATGTTAATCCATTTTGAATACCTTACAAGCACACTTCCAAGGGTACCGGCAAAAGCCCCAAGCAATACAAACACAACCGTAAAGCCAAGAACAAAGCCTATTGCATTTTTAATTGTTTTTTTACTGTTCTCTTCCCCGCCCGCAAAATATGAAATATAAATAGGCAATAGCGGAAGCATACAAGGTGAAATAAACGCTATAATCCCTTCTAAAAAGGTTATGAGATAATCCATATAAGGCTCCTTCTGTTTATTAAACTAATTTTTCCTGTTTTACAACATTTCCATAATATTTTTATATTCTTAAAAATTAATGCAAACCGCCGCTACAAATAACAAAAAATGATAACTCACTTTATATGAATTATAATATATGCAAATCCTTTTTTCAGTAACAATGTGACATACCTTCTTTAACAAAAAAATACCGGGGAGCTTTACCCCGGTATGGTTTTCGCGAATTTATAACCTAATGTCAATATTCTGACCAAGGTTTGGATTTACACTTTGCTCCAATGCTTTCAACAAACCCTCTACGCTCATTTCGGCACTTGCCATAGCCTTTTTCATAACAGCTAAACCAACCTGTTGCATAAGCTGACCTTGCTTCATTGATACAGACAATGCTGCAATATCCATAAAATCAACTCCAATTCATATATAATAATATTACCCACTGTTATTTAATTTAAATCAATTTAAGAGTTGTTTTTATGGTTGCATAATTGTTATAGGAAAACAGTATTATACAGAATGTTAACAAAGATAAAAAAGTCTCCCGTACTACGGAAAATAATGTATAATATAAAAAACCCCAATTAGGAGGTACACCCAATATGGATTTAAACGGCTTTAATAATGATTGGTTAGCTCCCTTAACAGATATGGCTGTGAAAAGTAGCATGATAAATCCGGAGCTTTATACTAAATACAATGTCAAAAGGGGCTTGCGAGATATTAGCGGCAAGGGAGTTCTTGCCGGGCTTACAGAAATCGGGGAAATACATTCTTACGATACCGATGGCGGAGAAATGATACCTTGCCCCGGAAAGCTTTTTTACAGGGGCTTTGATATAGAAGATATCGTTGAGGGTTTTCTAAAAGAAGACCGTTTTGGTTTTGAAGAAGTCTGTTATTTACTTCTTTTTGGAAAACTGCCTGATAAAAAATCACTTAAAGAATTTGAAATGAATTTAACTCAGTATAGACAACTCCCCGTTGATTTTACTCGGGACATGATTATGAAAGCACCTGCAAAAGATATGATGAACGTTATTTCCAGATCTGTATTATCTTTATTCAGCTTTGATGATGATCCTGATAATAACTCTGTGCAAAATGTTCTGCGGCAATGCCTGCAAATGATTGCATATTTCCCACTTCTGGCTGTCTACGGTTATCAGGCATATACCCATTACCATGGGAAAAAGAGCCTTTTCATTCACAGTCCCCTGCCGGAGCTGAGCACGGCCGAAAATATTTTGCATATGCTAAGGCCTGATAGCCGTTTTACCCGGCTTGAGGCTGTCCTCTTGGATTTAGCACTGGTGTTGCACGCAGAGCATGGAGGAGGTAATAACTCCAGCTTTACCACTCATGTTGTAACTTCTACAGGTACAGATACCTATTCAGTGATAGCTGCAGCGTTAGGCTCATTAAAAGGACCACGGCACGGTGGTGCAAACGTTAAGGTCGTTCAAATGTTTGAAGAAATTAAAAAGGAAATAAAAAACTGGAATGATGATGATGAAATTGAGGCATATCTTCAAAAGCTGCTGGATAAGGAGGCATTTGACCGTTCCGGTCTTATATATGGTATGGGACACGCTGTGTATTCACTTTCAGACCCAAGAGCCGAAATATTTAAAGGATATGTCGGACAGCTTGCTCAGCATAAAGGTTTGGATGAAGAATTTAAGCTTTATTCAAAAATAGAAACTCTTGCTCCTGCCGTAATAAGTAAAGCACGGAAAATATACAAGGGTGTCAGCGCAAATATTGATTTTTACTCAGGCTTTGTTTATCGTATGCTGGAAATTCCCGTTGAACTGTTTACACCTGTTTTCGCTATTTCAAGGATTGCAGGTTGGAGCGCTCACCGTATTGAGGAAATAGTCAATAACGGTAAAATCATTCGTCCTGCATATAAGAGCATTTCTCCTCGTCTTAAATACGTTTCTATGGATGACAGATAACAGAGACCTCATAAAGCGTTGTGGATACATGGCAGCAAGCTACTGTGGCGTTGAGAGCACTACTTGAAAAGCGGATCTTTCTCGGAACGGAAACCTTGTATAGATTTTATGTTATTGATTGTGTTCGCGCTGTCCGGCAACATAGTAATGTGTATCCGGTGTATATTCCTTGGGAAGAAATCCTGCAATAAACCACGGAAAATAATGATGCATTTCATTCATTACGTTCATAAGCGTATTGATATAGGGTGTGTATATATAGTCTAATACCGGTTTATCATCAATATGGTAATACCAGTTGAGGTTAAACTCATTCCGGCTTATTATTGTCATCCCCGAAAAATGATAAAAAGTCAAAGGGTGGTCATCAACAAATATCTTACCTTCTTTTTCGGTAACGCTGTAATTCTGAATATTCCAAAGTGCAGCGTTAGCTCCCTTGCTTTTTACCACGTGAACACCTCTGAATTCTTCAGGCCAGCTTTCCACATACCTTTGATCCCCGAATGTTTTCCTTGCTTTATCCTCCTTAATGGGACAATATAAAATGCATTGAGTTCTCCACTTAGTCACGGCATCCATTGCATTTACATCATTTTTACACCCGACAAAGCCTGTGTTAAATACACCTGTAGAGGCATAATATTTAAGAAAGTCTCTTGAATTCCTATGATGGGTTAGAAATAACGAAGCATTTGGGTTTTCCAGAAAAATATTGTCCGGACTTGAATAAAAGAAAAGATCTGCATCAATATGGGCAAAATATTTACAATCCGGATATTTCTCCATAACATAATGCAAAAATACCGGTTTCAAGGTCCAGCAAAAGGCCTGAAAAGGTCTCTCGTTTTTGGCTCTTACCACCATATCACTCTCAACATCTTTAAGCATTACGGGTACTATTTCTTCAATATTTATTTTATTTAAAATATGCCATACTATTTCGTTAACACAAAGGGTAAACACTTTAAAATCCTTGTAATTCGCTCTCAGCGAAGAAATCATCGCAATATACTTAAAAAAATGATCTTGAGAAACTACTGTTGAAAAATGAACCTTACTCATATACACCTTCCCTTTCTTGCCGGTTAACCTTTAACAGCCTCTCAAAATCTATATCAAAGGCCTGTTTTAATAATGCTGATAATCCATTGATAAAGTAAGCCACGCCTTCTTTTTCTTCAATAATAAGGATTTTCTTAATATAATAGTCTAATATCTTAATAATTTTTAAGAACGCATCCCTTCCGTTTTCCTCAATCGGAGAAAAAAGTCTTTTTCGGATTACCTGCAAAACATCGAGGAAGAGCTGCAATATATCATGATACTCAACATTTGGAATTAATTGATATATATCTTTGACAATTCCGTTAAGGTTAACTCTGTTAAGCCCTAGGTTGTCACTCATGCACACCAAGGGAACATCAATATAATATATATTATTGTATTTATCACACATATAGTTTATATTGACAACCAGATCGTCGGATTGATAGTTGGAGGGATGCTCCTGATGAAGACTAATAATATGGTCTGCCATTACAAAGCTGCAGCCGGATTTATAGAGCCTTACACCTAAGTCGTAGTCCTCATAGCCATAGCGTACAATATTAGGATCAAACATGCCCACATCCATAACCTTCTGCCGCTCTACCGAAAGGTTGTTTGTTATGCAAAACCGCCAAGGCAGATAATAATCGGTAAATCCTCTCCCAAACTGTTTCACTATTTCCTTTAAATCATTAATAAATCCAAAATCAAGATCAAAGCTGTATGGCAACAGCTCTTCATTTTTAATCCATTTATCTTCTACAAGAGGATATCCATCCCAATAAAGGGATAAGCGATGAAGTCCGAATTTCTCTCTGATTTTCTCAAAATTCAAAACTTGTTCGTTTGTAAATCGCTTATAATAATATGTGAAAACTCTTCGCCAAAACAGTCCGCAAACTACCACATTAGGCTTCTTATGGGCTTCAAGATGCTGTTTTATAAAATCCTTTGATGCAATCATATCACTATCATGGAAAATAAGGATTTCGCCCTCCGAATTTAGAATCCCCTCGTTTCTTCCATATGCAATACCCCTGTTTTTCTCAATCCTGATTATTTTTAAGGGGTATTTAAGCTCGAAATCCTTGAGCATTTCCATGGTATTGTCGGTGGAGCCGTTATCAATTACTACAACCTCTACATCATCGCCATCATAACTCTGACAGTTCAAAGCCATCAGGTTTAGATAAAGCCGTTCATTGGCATTATAGGATGGTATGATAACACTCGCCTTCATATCTTTTAAGCATCCTTCCCGAAAAATTCTCTATACCATTCTATTGTCCTTATTAATCCCTCGTCTATTGTAAATGAAGGTTTCCATCTTAAAATCTCCCTTGCTTTTTCAGCCGAGAGGTATTGGTGGATTATCTCGTTACTCCCCTGATTTAAAATAACAGGAGTCAGATCTGTTTTCATCAACGCAAGTATCTTATTTACAAGTTCCAGTACCGTAAGCTGAATCTCGTTACTGAAGTTATATGCTTGGCCCTCAAGACCATAATCAATCATCTTTTCAGCCAGAAGCAAATAGGCCTTTACCGCATCCTCAACATAAAAATAGTCTCTTATAAATGTCCCGTCACTTCTTATAACAGGCCTTTCCCCGCGTAATACACTTTTTATTGTCTGGGGAATAATTCTGTTAAAATTTAGATCTCCCCCTCCGTAAAGGTTCCCACAGCGCGTTATACATACGGGAAGGCCGTATGTTTTATGATACGCCTGAGCTATCAAATCGGTGCAACTTTTAGATACATCATAGGGATGACTGCCTTTAAGGGGCATATCCTCATGGTAAGGAAGCTGAATCTGATCCCCGTAAGCTTTGTCGCTTGATGCAACAACAATTCTTTTCACAAGCGGGCTTCGTCTTGCAGCCTCTAAAAGATTATATGTACCCCTAATATTGGATTCAAATGTTCCCAGTGGATTTCTGTTAGCTACCCCCACAATGGCCTGAGCAGCTATGTGGAACACTGTATCAATTTCATATTCCCCCAGTATGCGCTCTAGTAGGGGCTCATCTTCAACTGCACCTGTGACCGTATTAATTCTTTTAAATTCTTCACCTTGATATAGATTTGATTCCGGCACCTTGTCCCTCACAAGGCCGGTAACATTTGACCCTTGATTTACCAGTTCCTTTGCTATATAACTTCCTAAAAAGCCGGTACAACCTGTCAGAAAGACATTTTTGTTATCCCAAAAACTCATGTCGCTACCACGCCTTCCATAATAATTCATCATTTCCACACTCTTGATTTATCCTTAAAATATCGCTGTATGTATCGCAGGCATTCCAATAACCTTCATGGGGATAGACTGCCAATTGTTTGTCCTTAGCAAGGGTTTTTAACGGTTCTTGCTCCAAAATGCTGGTGGTATCACCATCTATATAATCAAATATTTCTGGTTCAAAAACAAAGAACCCTCCGTTAATAATACCGCCAAAGCCTTCCTTTTCGGTAAAGGAGCTGGCTACACCATTTTCAACAGTCAGAATCCCATATTGAGTTTTCTTCTTAACGCCGGTCACTGTTGCGATTTTTCCCATCTTTTTGTGGTATGAAAGAAGCTTATTTATATCCACATTGGAAAGGCCATCCCCGTATGTGGCCATAAAGGTTTCATTACCAATACAATCTCTTGCTCTTTTAATTCGGCTGCCGGTCATGGTTTCCATACCTGTGTCCAAAAAGGTTATTTTCCAGTCCTCCTTATCATCTAAAATTTCTACGCTTTCTTTTTCGGTATCCAGTTTGAAGTTGTGCTGTTTCCACCCATATTCCATAAAATACTCTTTTATTTTTTCGCCTTTATAACCTAAAAGCAGGATAAAATCATTATAGCCAAAGTGTTTATAATTCTTCATAATATGCCAGAGCATTGGCTTTCCGCATACCAAAGCCATAGGTTTGGGCATGTCCTCAGTAAGCTCATACATCCTTAGCCCTTTACCCCCGCAAAGTATAACGACTTTCATTCCTCCGCCTCCTGTGATGGTTGTACTATATAGTATCTTATGTCACAATCCCTTCAAGGGTGAAAAGCATAAACTCATGTTATTTTCCTATACAAATTGGGTAAAATATATTGAAGTATTTATGTTGGAGGATATCATGAATAATTTTATTTTCAATAACACAACCAAAATCATATTCGGAAAAGATACCGAGTTATCGGTAGGGCGGGAAACCAAAAAATACAGCAATAAGGTCCTGCTGCATTATGGCGGAGGAAGCATAAAAAAGTCCGGATTATATGATAGAGTAATAAAATCTCTTAAAGATGCCGGGATTGAGGTGTTTGAGCTTTCGGGAGTTCTTCCTAACCCCAGGCTTTCGCTGGTTAATGAAGGTATCCATATTTGCAGAAAGAATGATATTAACTTTATCTTAGCCGTCGGAGGAGGAAGTGCCATTGATTCGGCGAAAGCTATCGCAGTGGGTGTTCCCTATGAGGGTAATGTTTGGGATTTTTACGAAGGAAAGAGCAAACCGCAAAAAGCATTGCCTGTTGCTACTGTTCTGACACTTCCTGCGGCCGGAAGCGAATCCAGTCACAGCTCGGTTATTACTAACGAAGACGGATGGTATAAGCGCGGTTTAAATAATTATCTG
>CAZPIS010000059.1:0-8910 GCA_964586745.1 uncultured Ruminiclostridium sp. | reverse complement strand
GATACTGAAGGCTTGTCAGAGCTGATATGCTTAAGTCCTCGCCACACACCCGGCTGCGGAGTTATTAAAGGGATCCATCAGATACGACCGGGACACTATCTGCATTTTTCGTCAAATGGGGCAAAATCCATAAGATATTGGATTATGGAGAAACAGGAACATGAGGATGATTTGGCAAGAACCCTCGAAACTGTACGTGAACTCGTTTTAGATTCTGTAAAAAGACAAATGAAATCGGATCTGCCACTTTGCGGTCTTTTATCCGGGGGTCTTTATTCAAGCTTAATTACCGCAATCGCAGCAGATAACTCAAAACTTTTAAGTAGCAATACATACAATACATGGTCTGTGGATTTTGAAAGAAACGGCCGCTATTTACGCCAAAGAGGTGCCGGTATTGATACTGATACACCATGGATACGCTGGGTTTGCAGAAGAGCAGGAACCCGGCACCATTATATCATTCTGTCCTCATCAGATATGATTGAATCGCTTCTTGAAGCCGAGGAAGCCGGTGGTATGCCCGGAATGCCTGATTCAGATACTTCTCTGCTTCTTTTATGCCGGGAAATCAGGAAGGATTTCAGTATAATCCTTTCAGGAGATAGTTCGGATGAAATATTCGGTACAAATATAAAGGCAAGTGAGCATTTTATTTCGGGACGAAAGCGCCTTCCCTGGAGCTCAAATCTTGCTGAGAAAATCTCTGTTTTTAAAAATGATGTCGTAGATATGATAAAGCCCTATGAATTTATAGAAAAATGCTATGAAGAAGCATTGGCGGACTATCCGAAATTTGCAGTCTGTGAGAATCATCTTCGGAAAGAGAACGAATCCCAGTGGTTCAGTCTTTATTGGAATCTTCCCTGTTTATTGGATCGCCTTGACAGAATGAGCATGGCTTGTGGTTTAGAGGCCAGAGTTCCCTTTTGCGATGTCAGAATTACTGATTATTTCTGGAATATTCCCCAAGAGCTCAAACGGCTCAATAATATGGACAGAGGGCTACTAAGAGAAGCCTTACGCGGATTTCTTCCATCTGACATACTGGAAAGGAAAAAGGCTCCCTATCCTCGCTCTTTGGACCTCGATTATGAGGTTAAACTAAAAAATCTGCTTTTCGAAACGGTTTTCGATCCATATTCGCCTGTAAAGTATATGTTAAATCTGAAAACACTTGAGAGTATGATGAAACAGTGTCAAAACACAAGCAAGAGCTTTCTTGCAAGAACTCAGCTTTATGGATGGATAATACAATTAAACAATTTTTTACTGAGAAATGGGATTACAACTTTTTGATTTCCTCCAAAAGGGCTTCCACAACTTCGCTTTCGGAGACCTTTCTGATTATTTCTCCCTTTTTGAATATAACCGCTGAATTTTTGCCGCCCGCGATTCCAATATCGGCTTCTCTGGCTTCTCCGGGGCCATTGACTGCACAGCCCATCACTGCTACCTTTATTGATTTATCAATATTTTCAAGGGCTTTTTCTACCTTCTGAGCTATATCTATAAGATTAATCTGAGTTCGTCCGCAAGTGGGACAGGATACAAAAACTACACCCTTCCGGTATAGACCGCAGGCTTTCAAAATCTCCTTCGCGGCTTTGACCTCAAGAACCGGATCTCCTGTAAGAGATACTCTTACGGTATCACCTATTCCTGAAAGAAGCATAGCACCTATTCCAACGGCAGATTTTATTGTTCCGCTATATGGCGTACCGGCTTCGGTCACACCTATATGCAAGGGATAGTCAGTTTTTTGGGATAGTAATTGATGAGCTTCGTATGATATTTTCACATCCGAAGACTTAATAGATATTACCGTATTGTAAAAATCTAATTCCTCTAGTAGTTTTACATGTCCCATGGCGCTTTCCACCAGAGCTTCTTCGCATACATGTCCGTACTTATTTAGTAGTTCCTTTTCCAGAGATCCGCCATTAACACCTATTCTTATTGGTACTTCTCTTTCCAGTGCCATATGTACCACTTCTTTTACATGCTGGAATGAGCCAATATTTCCGGGATTAATCCGGATTTTATCAGCCCCGTTTTCCATAGCCTTTAAAGCAAGCCTGTAATTAAAATGTATATCAGCCACTATTGGAATTTTAATTTTTTCTTTAATTTTTGAAATTGCCTCGGCAGCATCCATATCAGGTACTGCCACTCTTACGATATCACATCCTGCATCAGTCAATGCCTGAATTTGGCTGACAGTAGACTCAATGTCACTTGTTTTTGTATTAGTCATGGATTGGATGCTTATTGGAGCGTCACCACCGATAAATACATTACCAACCCGAATCTTTCTCGTTTTCCTGCGCATATCATAAATCTCCAACTACAACAGCCATCTTGGTATATCATTAAACAGAGTAATCACAAGGATTCCCATAAGCAAAATAAATCCGATAAAAGAAATCATTCCGACCCTTTCCTGTGGTATGGGCTTTCCCCTGATTTTTTCTATTAGAAGTATGACCAGCATACTGCCATCAAGAGCAGGAAAAGGTATAAGATTCATAATTCCCAGGTTGATGCTGATAAAGCTGCTCATATAAATCAAATTAAGAAGAATCTGACCAAAAGATTGCTTTGTTTCAACAACACTTCCCACAGCACCTATGATACCCACCGGTCCGGATAACTCCTTAATGGATATGGTTCCGTTAAACAGCCATTTTAGCGTCATTAACACATTTCGAGCAGTAGATAGACAAAATTTCACCGAGGCATCTGCCACTTCCAATAGATTGCCCTTTTTATGCTCCAGATTTACAGCAAGGGTATAGTTAAAATCAGAAAACGGATTAATATTTTCAAAGGTCAGCACCTCACCGTTTCTTTCAACAGTAACTTTCAAGGGGGCTAATTTATCTGTGCGGGTAATGTTCAAATAGTTTTGAATATCCGGAGTGGTAAAGACTTCAGTATCATCAAGCTTAATAATCCTATCACCGCGCTTTATCCCGGCTTTTATCAGCGGAGAATCTGTCTCTATAATGTCAATAACATTACTTCCCGTGTCACCTTCTACTTGGGCCGAAAAACCGAGTCTGACCCGTGTCGGGGTTCTCCCGGGAGTAATAATCTTTGTAACTTTTTTATTTTCACTGACATCATAATAAACCAGTTCTCTCTCTGATCCATCCTCGCCGTACATGAAAAGATTTATATCGGATGCCGGTTCATAAAGTCTTTTCCCTCCATAGGAGATAAATCTGTCACCTATTTCGGCTCCGGCTTCTTGTATGACCGAATCCTTATAGAATTCTGTTATAGTATTTGTATAAAAACCTGTGTTGGCTAAGAATACTGAAGCAAATATAAAAGCTGCTAATATATTCATTACCGGACCGGCTGCTATAACAAGGGCACGCTTTCCTACAGGCTGATTCGAATAGGCTCTGGCGTCATCAGAAGATTCTTCCTCGCCCTCCATTTTGACAAATCCCCCCATAGGGATCAATCTCAGTGAATAGATAGTCTCACCCTTTTTAAAAGAAATAAGCTTAGGCCCCATAAATAGTGAAAACTCAAGAACCTTTATACCAACGGCTTTGGCCACTAAAAAATGGCCTAATTCATGTATTATAATAAGTATACTTAGTGCAATTAAAGCTACAATTACTCCCATTTAAAAACCCCCATCGAAAATATTTCGGGCTAATTCTCTCGATTTCTTGTCAGTATCTATTATATCATCAAGTACAGGCTTAGTATTCACAATATGACTACTTATTACCTGACTTATTAACTCTGCTATTTGAAGAAAAGTAATCTTTCCTTTAAGGAAAAGCTCTACAGCCACCTCATTTGCCGCATTCATGGCACATGGCAGTGTCCCGCCGGTTTCCGCCGCTTTATATGCCAGCTTTAACGCTCTAAAAGTATCATAATCAGGTTGGCTAAAGCTAAGTGTATTTAATTTATTAAAATCTATTCTTCGGAATGGATTCTCTTTCCGATCAGGCCAAGTAAGGGCCAGCTGGATCGGTATGCGCATATCAGGTGCCCCCATCTGGGCCATTATTGATCCATCCTTAAAGGCCACCATCGAGTGTATTATGCTTTCGGGATGAACAACTATTTCAATATCGGATGCCGGAATATTAAAGAGCCACATTGCTTCAATAACCTCAAGCCCCTTATTCATCATAGTGGCAGAGTCAATTGTAATCTTACTGCCCATTGACCAATTGGGATGATTCAGAGCCTGTTCCACAGTAACTTTTTCGAGTTGCTTTTCTGTATAACCTCTGAAAGGTCCACCCGATGCAGTAAGAATAATCTTTTCAACATCATTGTAACTATTTCCGGCAAGGCATTGAAAAATTGCCGAATGCTCACTATCTACCGGAAAAAGCTTAACACCTTTTTCTTTTATTAATTCTGTAATAATTGATCCGGCTGTGACCAATGTCTCTTTATTGGAAAGAGCAATATTTTTACCTGCTTCTATTGCGGCAATAGTGGGCAATAGGCCTGCAATTCCTACGACAGATGTTAATACGGTATCGGCATCAAAGTGTGTAACTGCTTCTAATACCCCCGCCTCTCCCGCTAAAACTCTTGTATTGGTGTCTTTTACCGCCGTCTTTAATAGGCTTGCAGCATTTTCATCACGCAAAGCAGCAATCTTTGGCTTATATCGTCTTATTTGTTCCTCCATTGACTTATGGTTACTGTCAGCAATTAAAGAAATCACATTGATATTTAAATTTTCACAAACATTAAGGGTCTGAGTACCTATTGAGCCTGTCGAGCCCAAGATGCATAAACCTTCTATCATAATTTTACCTTTCTAGCACATAAACAAACTCACATAAATATAAACTAAGGGGGACACAAAAAGAATACTGTCAACTCTGTCCATTATACCCCCGTGACCGGGTATTAAATTCCCAAAATCTTTTATCCCGGTATATCTTTTTATTGCTGAGGCAGCCCAGTCACCAAGCTGGGCAACCACACCGCACAGGAAGCCCATAACAGCAAAATGATACAGTGAAATAGTTACCGCTCCTGCCCGGTTCATAATAACCGCACCGTAGAGCAACATTATAAGCATGCAGCCTATTGCTCCTCCTATTGAGCCTTCTACAGTTTTTTTGGGGCTTATATGCGGAATAATCTTGTTTTTACCAATAGAAACCCCGACAAAATAGGCAAACACGTCAGTCATTACCGCCCCTATCAAGACAATCCATATAAACTCGAATCCTCGCTCTAAGTTCCTCGTCATAATGGCAAAGGATAGGAGGAAAGGAATATAAACTATTCCCAATAAAGTATAGGCCATATCCTCTATATGACAATTTGTTCTGTCAAATATTATTCTACAGAATAGATATAAAACCAGAATATAGAAAAATGCATTTAGGTTATTGGCAGCAAAGATTTTTGTCAGAAATCCCGACAATTCCGGGGAAAAATCTATCGGAATAGTTACCCCATATGCCTTTCCCATGATGATAACAGCTGAAATTATACTAACAGGCAAATCAATATTGATATTTTTTTGTTTCATGGCATTTGAAAATTCAAAAAGACCGATAATACTGGCTACAAGCGCAACTATAGCCAAAACATATGACGGCAAAAGAAGCAAAAATATCAGAATTGCTGATGCAATTATACCGCTTATTATTCTAGTCAGCATTTTACACCTCCAAAACGCCTCTGCCTTCCCTGATATGAGATAATGGCATCTTTTAAGTTTACCTCACTGAAATCGGGCCAAAGAACATCACAAAAAAAGAATTCTGAATAACTTAACTGCCAGATTAGAAAATTACTTATCCTCATTTCACCGCTGGTACGTATAAGAAGATCCGGGTCCGGTATGCCGTTGGTATAAAGTCTTTCGGAAATGGCTTCTTCATCTATTTCAGATATCAACCCTGCCTTGGCATCTTCAACAAGGTTTGAAACTGCTTCTACAAGCTCTTGGCGTCCCCCGTAATTTAAGGCAATAATGAAATCCAGTCCTTCAATGTTTTCTGTATTTTCTTCAACCCTCTTTATTTCCTTGATTATTTCTTCAGGAAGGTGCTTTTTCTCCCCTATAACCCTTATCCGCACCTTTTTACCTGCTAACTCCCTTTCCGCATTTCGGAGATATTCTAAGAGGAGCTTCATCAGTTCATCTACTTCTTCCTTTGGCCTGGACCAATTTTCGGTGGAAAAAGCATATACGGTAAGGTATCTGACCCCTAATTGATAACATGCTTCCACGATTTTTTTAAGGGTCCTCGAACCCTCCCTATGTCCCATGCTTCTGGAAAGGCCTCTCTTTTTTGCCCATCTGCCGTTTCCGTCCATAATTATTGCTATATGTTTTGGAATATTGTTTTTATCAATCTCTTGTTTTTTATTAAAAAGCATGGCTTTCCCCCATGGTTTAATAGATATCTATCATACAACTTACATAATCATACCAAAAATCATAAACAATGACTACAAAAAACATGTACAAACTAAGTCTGTACATGTTAACTTCCCTTTAAACCGCAGTCTGATGCTCATTCAATTCAATGGCAGGCCTAAAATTTTTGCTGAATTATTATAAAGGATATCTTCTCTTTCATTTTCGCTTAAATCAAGCTGATAAAAAAACTCCAGCTCATTTTCATGATATACGGTGGGATAATCGGTACCAAATACGATTTTATCTGTTCCATGTTTTTTTATAAGCTTAGAAGCAAAGGCAATATCCATATACCTTATAGCACTTGATGTATCCATATAAAGATTCCTGCCTACCAGGCATTCCATAGATTCCTGCCATTTTTTATGCCCTCCTAAGTGGGCTGCTATAATTGTAAGTCTCGGAAACCTATCCAACACATTTGCTATCCTTTTTGGTGAAGAATTATCCAGTTTTTCATCCCCGCAGTGTATAAGAACAGGTAGTCTGTTATCAATTACAGAATAGATTTTGTCCATTCTGTGGTCATCGGCTTTAAACCCCTGAAAATCCGGATGCAGCTTTATCCCCTTAAGTCCTAAACAGATAATACGCTCAAATTCCTCTTCTGCATCAGTCATATTAGGATGAAGGGTGCCGAAGCCAATTAACCTTTCGGTTGCGTGGCTTGCGACCCAATCATTGATACTCTTTACCTGAGATGCTTTTGTTGCGGTGGAATGAATAACAATATATTCTATGCCGGACTTATCGGCACTTTGGACTAAATCAGGCAAAATACCTTTACCCTGCATATTTATGGTGTAATGGTTTCCTATATGATTTACAGCCTTCTGTGCAATTTCCTCAGGAAAGGCATGGGCGTGAAAATCTATTATTCTTCTTTTCATTTTTTCGCCTCTAAATCTGTCTCATCAGATAACTCATATAATTAACATAGTGGGAGAAAACCACTCCGGGTTCCTGGAGCTCTGGGCACCAACGTTTAAGCCATTCCAACGAAACATACCCTTCGAAGCCATTCTTTTTTAGCTGTTTAAGGCAATCTAAGACAGGCACATCTCCATATCCCAGCATTCTGTAGGAAACTTTCCCGTTTTCCATTACAGAATCCTTAATATGAATATATTTAATATTACCGTCAAGATAGCCAAGGGTATTTTCGGGCATTTCACCAAAATATCGGTATGGGTGGTGAATATCCCATAATATGCCCGTATTAGGGCGGTCAACCGCTTTGATAAATTCAGCCATAACCTTGGAGTCGGCCAACATTCCATTAGTTTCAATCAAAGGCATTACATTTTTATTAATTGCATAATCACATACCTTTTGATATTGGATTTTAACAAAATCCAAATCTCTTTTATCACCCGGTGCCCCGTCCTTGTCTCCCAAAACTCTTATATACGGGGTACCTATTCTCTGAGCCAAATCGATATATGCTTTAGCCTCGGAAATTACCTCCTCTTGATTTTCCTTATCAAACAAGAATGCGCCGGAGGTAAGTATGGGAATCCCAATATCTAATTTTTTTAATGTATCTAAAGTTTTTTCTATATTTTCATCTCTGAAGGGTTTGCTATTGGGAGCATATATTTCGGATTCAATACCTCTAACTTCAATTCCGTTAATTCCTAAGTCCTTACAAGTAGCATAGATTTCTTCCCAGGACCACCCTGGGCAACCAAGGGTAGAGAATGCCAATTTCATCATAATCATCGTCCTTTCTAAATCATGCAGTTTCAATGGCTGCATCGTCTTTCAGATTTAATTCCTCTATAGCCTGCTCGCGCATCTTGAATTTTTGGATTTTACCACTAGCTGTCATAGGGAAGTTATCTGTAAACTTCACATACTTAGGCGCCTTATGTCTTGCCATATTAGATTTTACCAAATCCTTTATCTCGTCCTCTGTTGCGGTTTCTCCCTCTTTCAATATAATCCATGCCATGATTTCTTCGCCGTATTGCTTGCTTGGTACGCCGATCACCTGAACGTCCTTTACTTTAGGATATGTATATAGAAATTCTTCAATTTCCTTTGGATAAATGTTTTCTCCTCCCCGGATAATCATATCCTTAATTCGACCGGTAATTTTATAATAACCGTTTTCATCTACAGTAGCCAGATCTCCGGTGTGAAGCCATCCATCTTCATCTATGGCTTGGGCAGTTGCTTCAGGCATTTTATAATAGCCCTTCATTATATGATATCCTCTGGTCACAAATTCTCCCGGTACATGGGGAGGACATTCTTTACCTGTCTCAGGGTCTACAATTTTAGCCTCAACATGTGGGAAAACCCTTCCTACCGTCGATACTCTGATTGCAATGCTATCATCTGTGGTAGTTTGTGTACAGCCTGGAGAGGATTCGGTCTGACCGAAAACGATTGTAATTTCCCTTGCACCCATTACATCAACTACATCCTGCATAACCTTAACCGGGCATGGAGACCCTGCCATAATACCT
>CAZPIS010000058.1:7736-8942 GCA_964586745.1 uncultured Ruminiclostridium sp. | reverse complement strand
GTTTACGTTAACAATCAGAACACCGCCGGGCTTTAAATGCTCTTTAACAATCCGAAAAAACTCTTGGGTAGCCATATGAAAAGGCACGGTTATATCCTGATAAGCATCGGCCAGAATGATGTCGTATTGCTTGGCATCAGGCGTTGAAAAAAAACTGCGTCCGTCATTTATAAATACATTTGCCTCATCTTCCTTAAGATTAAAATATTCTGCAGCCAAATCGGCAATTTTAGAATCTATTTCTACCGCATCGGTAGTTGCATTAGGAATGTATTTTTTAAGCTGCTTTGGAAAGGTACCTGTACCAAGTCCCAATACAAGCACATCCAGCTTTTTTTCAGGGGACATATCCTTTAAGAAATAAGGTGCCATAAGGGCATATTCATAATAGTATCCGGAAAGGGAACCATCTTTTTTATAAATTGACTGAACTCCAAAAGCAACATTGGTAGACAAAATTATCGAATCATCGGTTTCTTCCACTTGAAGATAGTTATATAATGACTCCCCCTCATAGATTATATTGCTTTTCCAAAAAGCATAGGAATCATTGAAGGGGAGTAATATAAAAACCAGTATTAAAAGTGCGGTTATGGTATTGCGTAACGCGTTTTTCCTTGTAAAAAGAAAGTATAAAGCACATACCACATTCAAAAGAAGAGCAAAGAGTAAGAAGGTTTTGCTTGTTCCTATATAAGGAATAGTAATGAAGGTGGGTACAAATGTTCCGATTATACTTCCTATGGTTCCCATGGCGTAAATTTGCCCCGCTACACGCCCTTTGTTATCCGTATCTTCAACCCCAAGCTTGACCAAATAAGGAGAAACCATACCCAGAAGTATCATGGGAAGAGAGAAAATTACGAGACATGATAGGGCCGAGCCCATTACCACAAGATTATTGACCGGGAAAACCAGCATTAGAAGACCCGCTATCAGTGCTATTAAATATTTACTTACAAACGGAATTATTGCAATCCATACTGAAGCAATCCAGATATAAAAATAAAGGCGTCCAAGACTCTTATGTTTATCGGCGCTTCTTCCGCCTAAAACATTACCGATACTCATGCAAATCATAATAAGCCCGATAATAACAGACCATACGATTTGTGAGGAGCTGAAATAAGGAGCTAAAAGCCTTGAACAGGAAAGCTCTACGGCCATAACGGACATACCGGATAAAAAAGAAGTAATGTAAAGAAT
>CAZPIS010000058.1:3453-7726 GCA_964586745.1 uncultured Ruminiclostridium sp. | reverse complement strand
TTTTTTTCATCGATTTTTCTCCTACTTTATTTCATCTTTAGAAAACATTTTATCATACTTATTTACAATTAATATACTTAATTTGAAAGATACAGGACTATTGCGGCTATGGCAGGAACCTCAATGGTATTTCCTATAAAGGCTGATATTGGTTTAAGACTTGCTGTATTTTCGTCAACCACAATATTCCAATGTCCGTTTTGGGGCAAATCAAAGCTTTGGGGATTAATTCCTGCGTTATATGCCACAAAAATAGTTTTCCACGAATCAAGATTGGCGTAATTATTAAGTGAAAAGGCTATAGCATGATCGGGACAAGGATAGAATGTAAGATTTTTTCTAATTTCCTCAGCCTGTGTCATACGAAATGCGGGGTGGGCTTTCCGTAGAGATATAAGGCCTTTATGATAATTAAAAACCTGTTGGTAACGTTTTTTAAAGGACCAATCAATTTGGTTAATCTCATCAGGAAGATTATATGAATTATGCTCGCCCTTCTTCGTTCGCATCATATCGGTTCCCAACATAAAGAAAGGTATGCCTTGTGAGGTAAGAACAATGGCAGCGGAAAGATTGACAAGGCGAATATAATCAGATTCTGTTAAATCAGGTCTGCTGGCAAGCAGCTTATCATAAAGGGTTAGATTATCATGAGAAGCCGTATAATTTACACAATGCCATGGATAGGAAGCCCAGGCATATCCTGAGTAATTAATCTTTGTATAGTCAATGTCCTGGTGATGTACAGCTCCCACAACACCAAATTTTACCCCCTCTTTGTACCTATAGTTTCCGGTTATAAATCCGGTGCCATCCTGATGAAAGGCGTCGCCTTTTATGGCATCCCTGGTATTATCATTAAAAAAGCCTATTTTATTAAGCTTTGCCGCGTTGGCCTTGGAGGAAGCATCATAGCCCTTTAGCAGAGAATGACCGCCTGTCCAGCCCTCGCCGTAAAGCAGTATAGACGTACTTATTTTATCGAGGGCTAACCTGATATCATTCATTGTTTCAATATCTATTAACCCCATTAGGTCAAACCTGAACCCGTCAATTTTATATTCCTGAGCCCACCTCTTCACCGACGAAATAATAAAATTTTTGACCATTGAACGTTCTGAAGCAACCTCATTTCCACAGCCCGAACCGTTAGAGAAATTTCCATGGTGATCCTGACGATAGTAGTATCCGGGCACAAGTTTGTTAAAATCAGAGTCATTTGTCTTATAGGTATGGTTGTAGACCACATCCATAACGACACCCAAATTAGCTTTTTTAAATGCTTTTATCATTTGTTTCAACTCGATGATGCGGGTGTACCCGTTTGAGGAGTCAGTTGCGTATGAACCGTCCGGAACATTGAAATTTGTAGGGTCATAGCCCCAGTTATACTGGCATTCAAAGGGCTTTGTTTCGTCAACAGTGAAAAAATCATATATGGGCATAAGGTGAACATGAGTTATACCCAATTCAACCATATGTGATAATCCGGTTGGGATATTTTCAAAGGAGCGGGTATCTTCTTCTGCAAGTCCGAGAAATTTGCCCGGGTATTGGGATCCGGAACTTGGATGCATGGTAATGTCACGGACATGAATTTCATATAGAACTGCATCGGTGGGGTTTAACATTTCTTTATGATGAAGGTTTTCCCAACCATCCGGGTTGGTAAGCGCTAAATTAGCAACCATACTCCGTCTGCCGTTTATCCCTGAAGATTTGGCATATGGATCAGCAATTTCGAGGATCTTACCCATAATCATGGAACTAAAGGTATAATATGTGCCTGAAAGATCTCCCATAACGCAAATCTCCCAAACGCCATTCTCCTTTCGATCCATTTCAATGACATCTTTCATATCCGGACCCGATCCTGTTTTATAGAGATTCAGAAATACTGAGGCCGATGTGGGGGCCCATACCTTGAACAATGTGGATTCCGGGCTCCAATTTGCACCTAAATCGTCACCGTTATAAGTGAATAAATTATCAAACTCCGGAGTGTCATATATCATGCCATAATCCACATATCCGTTTCTAAAACCCGGCTTATAAATCATATACGTTGAACCGGGAATCATGTCGTTCTCAAGAGAGATTATGAATTCTCTGGAGCCTCTTATAGGAGTAACATGTCGAATCGGAATAATAAGACCGTTTTCAAAAATCTGAAAAGGCTCTTCCTCATGGCTAAACCGTGCAGGTGCCTGAAGAGACACAAAAATTTCTCTGAAGTTTTTAAAGATTGCCCTTTCAAAGCCCGGTGACAAATGAATTTCATCTGCAGAGATAAAAATTTCTGCGGTATCTTGAACCAGATAAATATCTTCTGATGAATTTTTTGCATCATCAGAAAATGTATAGTAGCGGTCTATATGAGTATCTCTTTCGTGCCACCCTCCCCGGCGCACGATAATACCGATTTCATTAACTTTAAATCCGGAGACATCGATTTCAGCAATTTTAGAAATTTTTCCGGCATCACTGTTTAAAAGTTCCTGATTACTGAACATGAAAAGAGAGCCCTCTTGTCCCTTTTCCCATACCCAGAGGTCCCAGCTGGTGTAGTCCTGATCATAGCGATAATAATGAATTCTAAGCATGTGTTTCCTCCCGGTTTAACGGCTTAATCAAAATTTATGTTTACCATGTAGCACGTCATTGATACAAAGCTAATGTGAAGAGTGTATCATATATAATAATTACAAAACAAATATACTTTTTTACTCGGAATTTTACAATTGCTTGTAATAGAAAAAGGGAACGGTACTTGACCGCTCCCGTGTAATTTTTGATAATTAGCCTTTAAGTCTTTGTTCAAGAGCTGAAAGTTGGTCTTTTAGCTCCTTGGGAAGCTTGGGACCGTAATTATTGTAATGCTCTTTTATAGACTCAACTTCTTTTAGCCATTCGTCATTGTTGACTTCTAAGATGCTTTCCAAGGCTTCCTTGGTAATGTCAAGCCCTTGGGCATCTATAGCATCGGCAGTAGGCAGATATCCGATAGGAGTTTTAACTGCTTCGCCTTCGCCTGCAACTCTTTCACAAATCCACTTGAGAACACGGCTGTTTTCACCGTAGCCCGGCCATATAAATTTGCCTTGTTCGTTCTTACGGAACCAGTTCACATAGAATATCTTTGGAAGCTTGCTTTCGTCAGATTTTTCGCCAACTTCAAACCAATGCTTTAAATAATCACAAACATGATAGCCGATAAACGGAAGCATTGCGAAAGGATCACGACGAACCTGACCGATTTTATCAGAAATAGCTGCGGCGGTAATCTCGGAACCCATTATGGAACCAAGGAATACACCGTGCTTCCAGTCAAAACTTTCGTGAACTAAAGGAATAGTGCTGGGACGACGACCACCCACCAGGATTGCGGAAATGGGTACACCGTTGGGATCTTCCCATTCTGGAGCAATAACGGGACATTGGCTTGCGGGAGCTGTAAAACGGGCATTAGGATGAGCTGCAGGAGCACCTGCCTCAGGAGTCCAGTCTTTTCCGTGCCAGTCAATAGCATGTTCAGGAGCGGGTTTGCCGATTCCTTCCCACCAAACATCACTGTCATCTGTTAATGCAACATTTGTAAATATAGTATTTTTTTCAATACTGTGCATAGCGTTGGGGTTGGAATCCATTGAAGTACCCGGAGCAACTCCGAAGAATCCGGCTTCGGGATTAATAGCGTAAAGACGACCATCTTTTCCGAATCTTAACCACGCGATGTCATCACCTACAGTTTCAACCTTCCAACCGGGAATGGTAGGAACCAACATAGCCAGATTGGTTTTTCCGCATGCACTTGGGAATGCGCCGCAAACATATTTTACATCGCCTTTAGGGCTTGTAATCTTTAATATAAGCATATGCTCTGCCAACCATCCCTCATCACGAGCCTGAACAGATGCAATACGAAGAGCAAAACACTTTTTACCTAATAAAGCATTTCCTCCGTATCCGGAACCATAGGACCAAATTGTTCTTTCCTCAGGAAAATGGCTGATATATTTCTGTTCAATAGGAGCGCAAGGCCATGGAACATCCTTTTGTCCTTCTTGCAAAGGAGCGCCGATGGAATGGAGACATGGTACAAATTCACCTTCATCACCCAATACATCTAACACCTGCTTACCCATACGGGTCATAATACGCATGTTTACAACAACATAAGGACTATCGGTTATTTCGATACCGATTTTGGAAGCCGGTGAGCCGACAGGACCCATAGAGAAAGGAATTACATACATTGTACGGCCCTTCATGC
>CAZPIS010000058.1:0-3438 GCA_964586745.1 uncultured Ruminiclostridium sp. | reverse complement strand
TTTTAAGTTCTTCGGGATCAATCCAATTGTTTGTTGGGCCTGCATCTTCCTGAGATTTTGATGCAATATAGGTTCTGTTCTCAACACGGGCAACGTCTGACGGATCGCTGCGGAAAAGATAGCTTCCGGGGCGTTTAGCCAAAGGTTCGGCTGCACCGGAATCAACCATTTCTTTCAATAAGCGACTGTTTTCTTCTTCTGAACCATCACACCAATATATTTGGTCAGGTTTACACAAATCGGCCATTTCTTTAATCCATGCTTCTAGTTTTTTGTTCATTAATCATTCTCCCTTCAGTTAAGGTTACATTATTAAAAGCATTTGCTTCTATAAAATCCTAATAATCATGCCAATTTTACACGATTACTCCTATTATACATTAAGCGAAGAAAATTTGAAAGAGTAACAATGTAAATATTTCATATTTATACTTAAGAAATGTATTAAAAAACATACATTTTGATGACGACAGCATTATAAATAAGGTTTCTAAAGATAAATAAAAAACAAAATCTGTTTTAATCAATTCAACGTGGTGCAAGACTTTATTTTTATACATTCATATTTTCTTTGCAGAATGAATTTTTATTACTTGCTCAGTCAGGATATTGACAGGGAATATCCTGATTTTCCATGAAAGTCGGGGAGTCAGAAATTGTTTTTCTGAGAATTATTTTAACCATAACCACGGATATAATTAATGCTATGGCAAAAATCAAAATATTTGAGTAAATATTATCCGGTACTATCATGTAAAAAGGTACGAGTATATAATTTGCTATATTAAATGATAAATGAAGAAGAATACTCGGATATAAGGACTTATATCTTAATTTTATGAGCGCTAAAAGGACTCCGAAAAAAGTGGCATAGCATATCCATAAAAGCTGCCCATGCATAAGGCCAAATAAGACGGCCTGTATAATAAGAGCAATTATTACAGGTATACCTCTTTGCAGACTTTTCATTATTAGTCCCCTATAAAGGATTTCTTCCAGTACGGGTGCCATTATTACAACCGAAAATACCTGTACTACTGTAATATCACTGCCTAAAAGTTTTGTAGCTTCGGCATACTCTTGCATAATAATTTCTGGTACAGGAAGAAAATCAATAAGGTATGAAATGAAAATATTTAGAGTTATGCCAAGAATAATAACAGGCCAAAGAGTCTTAAAAGAAACCGGATATAGATCAAGTCTTTCTTTTACAGTGGTCTTAGAGAGAATAATTATAAGCCAGAATACGAATAGGCAAATTATTGATGCAATAAGGGTAAAGAGCATTGCATTATCGTAAATCAATGCTTCTATCATTTCCGGGAGTGATTTTGATAATCCGGATTTGTCAATAGATTTAATTCCTTCTTTTATGCCCAAATAAATGCTTCCTGTGAATATAACAAGAAGGTTTATGACAAAATATAAAACAAGGTAGCCTATTGTAGCTCCGATTCCTTTTAAAAAGTTTTTCATATTGCCTCCTAATATAACACTAAATAAAGTCTACCATACAGTTGGGACGATTTAAAATAAAAATGTATGGCATGGGTTATACATAAAAGGTAAGGGAGTGAGATTATGTCGGCAAAAAAGCATAAGTACAATGAAAAGAGATATCCGGACACCGATCCGCCAAAGGATAACAGGGGCGAGCTGGTACCGGGGACAGGTCATGACACCAAAAGAGCGCAACAAAAAAACGGCTGAACTCTCGAAATCATTTTTTGAGAGCAACTTAGTGATGTAGAAGGATAAGTTGGTTTCTAAGTTATAGCCATCATTAAGTACAAAAATACCAGTCATACTTAAGTATAATAAAACTTAATATGGCTGGTATTTTTTATAGTGGCAAATCAATACTTCAAGGGTTTATATCGTTGATTATGATGTATAATATAAGAAAATAAAATATTGATATTTATGAAGAAAATAAGTAAAAATTTAAGCATTAGAGAGATATTTTAAAATAATGGGCTAAGTAGTATTATATAAAGCCTAAACAATCAAAAGACTGGATTTTACAATCACGTGATTATGTGAGACAATCATGGTATTGAATGTTAGCAATCAATGGCATCGGGGGAGATTAAGTATGATCATGCCAAATAAATTTCCGGGTACACAGATTACTGTATCTGAGGTACCGCTACTACAAGGTATTTTCTCTGCTACCGCAGGGATTACCCTGTCACAGGTTTGTGAAATAACAGGACTGGAAACAGGGGCTGTTCATAACTGGATTAAACGGGGATATGTGAATCCACCGGTTGCACGCAAGTATTCAAAGAGCCAGGTAGCTCGCATTATTTTGATTAATATGCTACGAGAGACATTAGTGCTTGAAAAAATTGCAAAAATAATCAGTCATGCTAACGGAGACCTTTTGGACAGAGCAGACGATATAATGGACGACAGTGATATTTATAAATGCTTATGCGATATACTTATACCGGCAGAAATAAATGAGGTAATAGACATCAGAGAGCTGTTTATAAGAACAGATGAATACTTAAAAGATTACAAAGAACCCTGTCCGGGAGCAAAAGACAGATTGGAATTAGTGTTAAAAATTATTATATGTGCATGGGAATCAGCATATTTTAGAAAATATGCCGACCATTTGGCAGGGAAAATTCTGGCATAGAGGAGGTTATTATGGACTGGTGGAATGAATTGACGGGACTGCAGCAGGTTTTTGCTTATATTGCCATCCCGGCGACAATGATTATGGTTTTTCAATTCGTTATGTCACTGTTTGGATTTGTTCAGGGTGAAGGCGCCGATGGTATAGACGATGTTGAAGATTTCGCGGACAGCGATGCAGATGCGGACTTTGATGATGGAATAACGGATGATATCGCAGATGATCAGCCGCATGATATTTATGACAATCATCCGGTTGACGCTTCCAAGGACCACACCGATAATGTCGACGGCAAGGCAGATTCATTAAAATTATTCACTTTGAGGGGTATAATAGGATTTCTTTCAATCGGAGGTTGGATGGGTGTCGCTGCCATAGGCTGGGGAATACCAATACCGGGAGCTGTTTTGCTGGCTTTGCTGGCAGGCTGGGCGGCACTATACTTCGTCGCATGGTCGTTAAGGGCTGTAATGCGTCTTCAGCAAAGCGGAAATATTGCGCTTGATAATGCAATAGGAACTACCGGTGAGGTGTACATACCAATACCTCCTATAAAAAGTGGTTTCGGTAAAATAAGCATTATTATTCAAGACAGATTATCCGAGGTTAATGCGGTCACAGATGCAGAGCGCACTTTAAAGACAGGTGAAAAGGTAACAGTAATGAATGTTGAATCAGAGGGAGTACTATTGGTGGTACCAATGGTGTTGCCTAAAAACAATTCCCCTGAAGGGATTGTTGTTACGAAGTAACAAGGTTCCCGGGACTCATCAGCAATCTTCGATTACGTG
>CAZPIS010000057.1:0-9039 GCA_964586745.1 uncultured Ruminiclostridium sp. | reverse complement strand
ATAAAGCATAACCCTGAGTTTTCAATGATGGAGGTTTATCAGGCATATCCAGATTACCACGGCATGATGGAATTAGCCGAGAGCTTGATTTCAACAGTTTCCCAAGAAGTTTTCGGCACAATGAAAATAGAATATCAAGGCCAGGAGATTGATTTGACTCCTCCATGGACCAGACTAACCATGACAGAGGCAGTATTTAAATATGCCGGTGTGGATTTTGATAATATAGAAACCGACGAAGAGGCAAGAAATGCGGCCAAGGCAAAGGGCATGAATCTGGAAGGTACTCCTGTTAAAGGCGAGCTTTTAAGTATGATGTTTGAAGAATACGCTGAGTCAAATCTAATTCAGCCCACATTCATAATTGATTATCCCGTTGAGGTTTCCCCTCTTACAAAACGCAAACCCGAAAAGCCAGAGCTAACTGAGCGGTTTGAATTATTTATCACCGGCAGAGAATTCGGGAATGCCTATTCGGAGTTAAATGATCCTATTGATCAAAGGGAACGTTTTATAGCTCAGGTTAAAAAAAGAGAGGCCGGAGATGAAGAAGCCAATATGATGGATGAGGATTATCTTGTGGCTCTTGAACATGGGCTTCCGCCTACAGGCGGTCTGGGAATTGGCATTGATCGGCTTATAATGCTGCTGACCGATTCATTTTCTATAAAGGATGTTCTGCTATTCCCTACAATGAAACCTAAGGATAAAGAATAAGTAAGGTTATAATATGGACAAAAAAAAGGCTCTGGAGATTCTTGAATTAAAAGAGGATGTTTCTTCTGAGGAAATTGAAAACAGAATAGCGGTGCTTTATAAAAAGTTCAAGCAGGGTGGATCGGACCTAAGAGGCTATACTCTTGAGGATGTTGAAAAAGCTTATATGACCGTAAGTGGTAGAATTTATACAAATACTGAAGAAGAAAAGAAACAAAGATACCGTCGGGAACATCCCAATCCTATACTAAAGACACTTAAGGTGGATGAAGAAAAGGCTAGGAATTTTTTATACTATTACAAATGGCATGGAATTATTATTTTGCTAGTTATTTTGGTGGTAGTATCAATAATAAACTCCTTGGCCAACAGGGATAATCCTAACCTGAAAGTATTGATTGGAGGAAATATCTATATCAGTGACCCTCAGGTGATTGAAGAGAGAATTGCATTGGAAACCGAGGGGATAATTAATGCTCAGGTTCAGAATATATTTCTTTCAGGTGAGCAGAATTCTGAAATGGAAATGGCCATGCACACAAAGTTTGCTGTTGAACTGGCTGCAGGAAATAATGATATTTTTATTTTGGATGAGACTAAATATTTTGAACTTGCAGAAAAAGGTGTATTTAAGCCTGTAGAGACTTTGTTTGAGGATATAAATACTCTTGGTTTTGATTTAAAGAGAAGTGAAGATCTCTATGCATCTGTATATGATGAAGGAGAAAAGAATGAAAAATATCTATATGGTATTGATATAAGTGATAATAAAATGTTAAAGGATGTAGGATTACAAGGAGAACGTTTCATTTTAGCATTGGGACATACAGGAGAAAATTCAAATAATACTATAATTTTCATTAATAAATTGTTAGAATAAAAAGAACTAAAGTTTTTGGAGGTATAAAATGTTTGAGTTGAGTATCGAGAACAATGAGGAGCAAAGTTTTCTCATTGCGGTTAAGGGTGAAATTGACATTTATTCGGCTCCCGACTTTAAAGAAAATTTTTATCATTCCATTAACGATATACAACAGGACATAGTCTTGGATTGTGGTGATTTGGCCTACATAGACAGTATGGGGCTGGGAATTTTGGTTGGAGCATTAAAGCGTGTTAGGGAAAAGGGCCACAATATAATAATAAGAAACCCCAGAAGTACGGTACGCAAGCTTTTTCGAATTACCGGTCTGGATAAGGCGTTTATTATCGAGGAGGTCTGAAGATGAATACTACGAACACAATATCTATGCTCATTCCACTAAAGGCTGAATATGTAAGTATTGCACGGCTTACTGCTTCCGGTATAGCCAGCAGGATGGGCTTCGATATTGATACTATTGATGATATAAAGGTAGCTTTATCAGAGATATTTAGCAAGTTCATTGAAAAGAAGACAGGTGCAGAGAGAATAAATGTGGACTTTCAGTGTTTAGACGACGGAATATCAATCACATTTATGATTCCTGATCGGAATATTCCGGAACTGTTTGATAATGATGCGGATGATTTTGCCTTGGCGATTATGAGATCTCTTATGGATGAGATTAGGTTTGAAAAGCAAAGTATTGCGATTATTACAATGGTTAAAAAGCTCGGAAAGGCAGTCTAAAATGAGCAGAAAGGCAGAGGCCATAAGGACTGATGAACAGTCTGAAAAAGAAATATTTGAATTATACTACATAAGCAGGGATATTGGTATTCGGAATCGAATAGTATCCAGGTATATGTATCTGGCGGATATTATTTCAAAGAAATTTACCAATCGAGGAGTAGACTGTGACGACATCTATCAGGTTGCATGTGTCGCTCTTATTAATGCTGTTGAAAGGTTTAATACTTCGGAGGAAGTAAAATTTGTCAGCTTTGCCACACCTACAATTATTGGTGAGATAAAGCGATATTTCAGAGATAAGGCTTCAGTTATTCGTATTCCAAGGCGTATATATGAGGTATATCAAAAGGTCAATCAGGCTAGGGAATTTCTGCTGCAGCAGTTCAAAAGAGCCCCTAAGGTAGATGAAATAGCTGAGTATCTTAAAATGAAAGAGGAAACAATACTTGAAATCATAGAATCATGGAACGTTTATAATATACAGTCCTTTGACCAGTCTGTATTCGATGAAGACAATCTGGAGCTTCATGAAACAGTAGGAGAAGAGGATGATACTTTTGAGAAGATAAATAATCGTGATTTTCTTGAGAAAGCTATGCACAATTTTGACGATACAGAAAAACAATTCATTAGGCTTCGCTTCTTTGAAAATAATACGCAGAAAGAAATTGCTAATTATTTTCACGTTTCGCAGATGTACATCTCGCGCTTAGAAAAAAAGACATTGGAAAAATTCAGAATGATTCTAAAGAAGTAAAACGGGGTATATATTTTATTAGTTGATAAAACTATTCGATATACTCATATACGTATGCGCTTGTGGAGGTTACCAATGTATATGCAAATGGATTATAGCCTGGGTACAAAAATCTATAGCAATGATATTGCATCTGATGCATATATAGTATGCAATGAAATCAGGAATATTTTGGAGATGCTGCAGGTAAGATTCTCGCTTGATTCAGAGAAATGCTTTGATATAAAGGTTATCCTGTGTGAATTAATGCAGAATTCTATAAAGCACGGGAATGTATGCGATGATAGTAAAAAAATCAGAGTGGAAATGTGGTTTAAGGAGGACAGCAGGGTCCTTGGTATAACAGTAAAGGATCAGGGCAGTGGGTTTAAGCCTACAAAAACTAAGCACCTTTCTTTGGACAGAGAGTGGGGCAGTAATCCTGTTAATATGGATGAATCGGGAAGAGGACTGGTTATAGTACACGAATTATGTGACTGCATGGAATTTAATTCCATAGGGAATGCAATTACTGTAATGAAAAAGATATAATAAAATATTGGCAGGTATCACCCGGCTTTGCCGGGTTTTTAATTTTTAGTTTGATTATTATAATTAAATGCAACATGAATTTATATATTAAAGGTAAGGGAAAGACAAACTGCGTTATTGTTCAAGTACCTTGCCTTGTGGTATAATATATTTATTAGGTATATTCAAGCCCAAGCTTGCTTATACTGCTACCAAATAAGGAGTTGATTTTATTAAATGATGAAATGTTCAGTATGTAAAGAAAACGTTGCGGTTGTATTTATTACCCGTGTTATAGATGGAAAAGCCGAGCCTATGGGCCTTTGTATGTCCTGCGCACAAAAACAGGGTTTGGCACCCTTGCAGCAAATGATTACCCAATCAGGAATGACTCAAGAAGATATTGAGAATTTGAATAATCAGATGGCCGATATCTTCGGAACAATGAATATGGATGATTTTATTCAAAACCTTCCGCAGGAAAAGGATCCGCAATTATATGATGATAACAACGGCGAAAATGATGAGAACTCTATGCTTCGCTTTATTAACAGCGCATTTTCAAAGTTTGGACCGCCTGCAGAGGATGGAAAAGAAAACACAGACAAGGCTCCGCAGAAACAAACAAAGAGTGTTGAGCCCAAGCAGCAGCCACGATTTCAGAGAAAAAATCTCAATGCATTTGGGACGAACCTTAATGAGAAAGCTATGTTAGGAGAGATTGACTGTGTTATAGGCAGAGAAAAAGAAATAGAACGGGTAGTTCAGATTCTCAATCGCAGGACAAAGAATAATCCGGTACTTTTGGGAGAACCGGGCGTTGGTAAAACGGCTATAGCCGAGGGCTTAGCTCTGCGTATAGTAGAAAGCAAGGTGCCGGTGAAGCTATTGGATAAGGAGATTTATCTTCTTGATCTAGCCGGTATTGTAGCCGGAACACAGTTTAGGGGTCAGTTTGAGGCTAGGATGAAGGCTATAATTGAGGAAGCAAAGGCGCAAAAAAATGTAATCCTGGTAATTGATGAGGTTCACAATATTGTGGGTGCAGGTGAGGCCGAGGGCGGAGCAATGAATGCTGCAAATATCCTAAAACCTGCATTGGCAAGAGGAGATGTGCAGATTATCGGTGCGACAACTCTGGAGGACTATCGGAAGCATATTGAAAAGGACTCAGCCTTGGAGAGAAGGTTCCAGCCAATAATAGTTAAAGAGCCTACTGTGGAAGAAACTATTGAAATACTAATGGGGCTGAGGCGGTATTACGAAGATTTTCATCAGGTGAGGTTTTCAGATGGGGTAATAGAAGCTGCCGCAAAAATGTCGGCGAGGTATATTCACGACAGATTTCTTCCTGATAAAGCAATAGACGTTATTGATGAAGCGGGCTCCAGAGTAAATTTGAAGAATATCGGGACTGCTGAACTGCAAAAGTGCAAGGACCAGCTTAAAAAGGTTCAAGACCTGAAGGAAAAGGCCGCAACAATTGACGACTATCAAAGAGCTGCTGATTACAAAGCTGAGGAATGCAGGCTTCAAGACAAAATTAAGGAGCTTGAAAAAGAGCTTGGAACATTGGATGTTACAGAAGACGATATTGCCTATGTTGTGGAGAACTGGACCGGTATACCCGTCCAACGCATTTCCGAAACCGAGGCATCAAAGCTTCTTCAAATAGAAGAACGGCTTCACAAGAGAGTGGTGGGTCAGGAGAAGGCCGTATCGGCTTTAGCCAGAGCTATAAGAAGGACCCGTTCCGATTTTAGCAAGAAGAAAAGGCCATCCAGCTTTATATTTGTAGGTCCTACCGGAGTTGGCAAAACAGAACTTGCCAAGGTTCTTGCCAGTGAACTTTTCGGCAGCGAAGAGAATATGATTAGACTTGATATGTCAGAATACATGGAAAAGCATACAGTTTCAAAGCTGATAGGCGCACCTCCCGGATATATAGGATTTGATCAAGGCGGGCAGCTTACCGATAAGGTGAGGAGAAAGCCATATTCGGTGTTGCTCCTTGATGAAATAGAGAAGGCTCACCCTGATGTGTTTAACATGCTCCTTCAGATAATGGAGGACGGACGTTTGACTGATAGCAACGGAAGAACCGTCGGGTTTGAGAACACCATTCTGATTATGACATCCAATGCCGGGACCGGTCTTAAAACAAATGGTATCGGGTTCAATAAAGATGGTTATGAAGCCCTTGAGAAAAAGGTAAATAATGCTGTTCGAGAAATATTCAGACCTGAATTTTTAAACAGGGTTGATGAGGTAATAGTATTTGAACAGCTGAGCCGCGAGCAGCTGGCACAGATTCTTGAAATAATGCTGAATCAAGTTTCTCAGGATGCAAAAGATAAAGGAATGAATATTATTTTTAATGATAAAGCTAAGGAATTACTCATGGACAAGGGCTTTGATGAAAAGTTCGGTGCAAGACCTTTAAGAAAAGCAATTCAAAGAAATATTGAAGACGAGCTTTCAGAACTGTTCCTATCCGGGAAAATCCGAGAAGGAAGCAATATTCAGGTTTCGGCTGAAAACGGTAAAATAACTATGATAGTCGTTAATTTGCCCATTATAAAGCATGCTGAAAAAGTGAAGAAGCTTCAATAGCATGCGACAAATCCAAACAAATTATTGTAGAATAAAAACCCCGCAGTGATGAGAAAATAGACCCATATATCATCATGCGGGGTGTTTTTATGGAAAAAATCGATTATGTAAGAAAAAACAGAATTCCTCTTTACGTGATAATAATTGCAGTTGCGGCTGTTGCGGCACTGGCTGCAGGGATATATTTTTTTATATCCGGCGACCGCAAAAAAGAGCCTAATCGCGGAACCTATGTGATCAATCAGATAGAGAGGAGCAGAAATTTTTGAAGAAGCAAATAAGTAAGCACGAGTATCAGAAGCTGGTAGATAAAAAGGCACCGGGATCACATTTTGTTCGTAATCTCTTCGCGGCCTTTATAACCGGCGGAGCAATTTGCTCTGTCGGGCAGGCTGTAATGTTAGTTTTTAAAAGCTTTGGAGCAGATAAAGAAACAGTTGCCTCGGTAACCAGCATTATTATGATTTTTATCGGAGCATTTTTAACCGGCATTAATATCTATGACGATATAGGAAAATTTGGCGGAGCCGGCGCATCAGTGCCGATAACAGGTTTTTCAAACTCTATTGTTTCTCCGGCTATGGAATTTAAGAAAGAAGGGTATGTTATGGGAGTAGGGGCAAAAATGTTTTTGATAGCCGGTCCTGTACTTGTTTACGGAATATTTGCTTCGGTTGTCGGAGGACTTATATATTTTATCTGGAAGCAGGTGATGTAGATGGCAAAAAGATTAGGTGCGCAAACGATAGTTCTGGATAAGCAGCCTATAATCCTAAGCGGTGCGGGAATTGTAGGAAAAAAGGAGGGCGATGGACCTCTGGCCAGATATTTTGATGACGTGGTAGATGATGAATATGCAGGGGAGAAGACATTCGAAGCCGCAGAATCACGTATATTAAGGGATACCTTTATAAAAGCTTTGGAAAAGAGCGGAAAACCATCAACAGATATTAATATAATTCTTTCGGGAGACCTTTTGAATCAGTGTACCGCTGCAAGCTATGCCTTCAGAGATGTGGATACGCCCTATCTGGGTTTGTTCGGCGCGTGTTCTACCATGAGCGAGTCCCTTGCGATTGCCTCCATGCTAATAGACGGAGGTTCGGCCGATTATGCTGTATGTGCTGCATCAAGCCATTTTTGCTCTGCAGAGCGGCAATTTAGATATCCCTTGGAATATGGTACACAAAGAACTCCGACCTCACAATGGACTGTGACAGGAGCGGGAGCTATAGTTCTGGGTAAGGACGGGCAGGGGCCGAAAATAACTTGTGTTACTCCGGGTAAGATAGTAGATGAGGGAATTAAAGATTCGAATAATATGGGGGCGGCCATGTCTCCGGCCGCATGTGATACGATCAGGAGCCATCTTATTGACACCGGGCGAAGCGTAGATGATTTTGACTTGATTCTTACCGGCGATTTGGGGACTTTTGGAAGTACTATGCTTCGTGATCTCTTGAACAAGAATAACATTGATTTAAAAAATAAGCATAAGGACTGCGGTACCATTATTTTTGATCTTGAGAAGCAAGGAGTAGATTGCGGAGGAAGCGGCTGTGGATGTAGCGCTTCTGTATTATCTACCTATATTTTAAACCAATTTATGCAAGGAATAATAAAACGAGTACTTTTTGTAGCGACAGGGGCATTATTAAGTCCCACAAGAATTCAGCAGGGTGAAACCGTACCCGGCATTGCCCATGCTGTTCTAATTGAAGCGTAGACTTGGAGGATTGTACATGATTGAAGTTCTAAAGGCCTTTCTGTTGGGTGGATGTATATGCATAATAGGACAGATATTAATTGATTTTACAAAAATAACACCGGCAAGGATTATGGTAATTTTTGTGGTCTCAGGAGTTGTTTTAGGAATGTTCGGGCTTTATCAGCCTTTGATTGATTGGGGCGGAGCGGGAGCTACCGTTCCTTTGGTTGGATTTGGCAATGTATTGGCGAAAGGGGTGATAAAAGAGGTTGATGAGATGGGGTTGCTCGGCATTTTTACGGGAGGCGTTAAGGCAGCGGCGGCAGGCATTACAGCGGCTATAACTTTTGGCTATATTATTGCAATTATTTCTAAACCAAGGATTAAAAATTAACGTCTAATATGGTATAATTACCTTATCCTTTACCAAAATCAAAGACGGTTATATTCAAAGGAGAAAAGAGATGGCAAAGACATCGAGAAAAAACAGAAGACACAACTTTTTAATTGTATTATCAGCAATTTTGTCATTAATGATTATTGCAGTAGTGTTTGCACTACTTTCGAGGAAGAATCCAAAGGTTCTTCCTAATCCAAGTACGGTAAGCCCAGCTCAAACGGCTTCTGCTACGGCAACGCCTCCGGATACACAGAGTCCTGCACCGAGTCAGAGTAATGCGCAAACCCCTACACCAACCCCTACGCCAACACCGACTCCTACACCGACTCCGGTTCCCGAACCCACTCCCATCAACGGAATAACACCATACCCGGAAATTACACAGGACAGCCGCAGTACCCATACAAAGGATATGCCTCCTGTCAAAGCGTTGTATCTCAACGCCACTTCGGTCAGAAACAATCTTGACCATTACATTGATTTGGCGAACAAGACAGAGATTAATGCCTATGTAATAGATATAAAAAATGATGCCGGAATGCTCATGTATGATTCCGAGCTTGATGTTGTAAATAAAGCAAAGGCAGATACCCCGGGCTTTGATATAAGAACCGTTACCAAGAAGCTTCACGATAACGGAATTATTGTAATAGCTCGTATGGTAACATTCAAGGATTCCACCATGACAACCCATAACCCGGACTTAGCAATAAAAAAAG
>CAZPIS010000056.1:0-9068 GCA_964586745.1 uncultured Ruminiclostridium sp. | reverse complement strand
TATACTAAGCAGATGAAAACTTAAACTGTTATATTCAAAATCCCCGGATTTTCCGGGGATTCCTTAATGCAATTGATTAATTCTCAATCGGTTTGATTACATCTTTTATAGCCCATTTCTTTATTGTAATCTTTGTACGTTCAACACTTGTTTCAAAGGTTACCTCGTCATCCTTTATGTTTACTATTCTCCCTGCAAGCCCACCAATTGTAACAATTTGATCACCTACAATAGCGCCGCCGATCGTCTCTCTCAATTTCTTCTCTTTTCTTTTTTGAGGAACAATCATAATAACATACATAAGTGCCAATGGAACAATTAAAATCAACATTGAAAGCCAGTTTCCTGCGCCTGAAAGGTCAGCAGCGGAAGCATTTGGATCAACCGCAGGGGCCTCTGCAGCAAGTAGCAATAAGCTTGATAAAAATTTCATATAAAACCTCCATAATATTTGATAAATACAATCAATTCGCTTAATACAACGACATTATACAGTATTTAAAACAGGTTATCAATTGTTAAAAAATATTTTATCGCTTCCTAAATATAAACCCACCTCACATAAACCTAATGCGGTAATTATATTTTAGTTATTTTCCTCAGTATCCTAGTTTTTCAAAAGCTTCTTTTCTGAAATCTAAAAGTCTGTCTTCCTTAATTGCTTCTCTTACATCCTTCATCAAATTAATTAAGAATCTTAAATTATGCCACGTTGCAAGGCGTAACCCTAACATTTCACCACATTTGAATAGATGTCTTATATAGGCTCTGGTAAAGTTTTTACATGCATAACAATCACAATTCTCATCCATGGGTGAATAATCGTGAGCATATTTTGCGTCCCTTATAATGACTCTCCCTTTGGATGTAAAAATCGACCCATTCCGACCGATTCTTGTAGGCAATACACAATCAAACATATCAATTCCGCGTATGGCCCCATCTATGAGATAATCAGGGCTCCCTACCCCCATGAGATACCTGGGCTTGTCCGCCGGAAGATGAGGGACGGTTGTCTCCAACATTTCATTCATTATATTGCCCGGCTCACCAACACTTAACCCGCCGATAGCATACCCGGGAAAATCCAACTCGGTAATTTGCTTTGCGCTTTCTATTCGTAAATCGGCATAGGTACTTCCCTGTACTATACCGAAAAGAGCCTGCTCATCAGACCTTGCATGGGCTTCTTTACATCTTTTTGCCCATCTTGTAGTCATCTCCATTGATTTTTTTGCATAATCATATTCGCAGGGGTATGGAGTGCATTCATCAAAGCACATCATTATATCAGCGCCAAGAGCGTTTTGAACACCTATTGATATTTCCGGAGACATAAATTTTTTCGAACCGTCGATATGTGAGCGGAATGTAACACCTTCCTCCTTAATATTACGTATATCACTTAATGAAAAAACTTGGAAGCCTCCGCTATCAGTTAATATTGAACGGTCCCAACTCATAAATTTATGAAGACCTCCGGCCTCCCTTACAAGCTCCTGGCCGGGTCTTAAAAAAAGATGATAGGTATTGCTTAATATAATATTTGCATCAATTTCTTTTAATTCATTAGGAGACATTCCCTTTACGGTTGCCTGAGTTCCTACCGGCATAAAAATCGGTGTGTCAAAGCTACCATGAGGGGTATGAACCCTTCCTAATCTTGCACCGGATTGTTTGCATGTCTTTATGTGTTCATATCTTACTGGGGGCATAAAATTCCTCGCTGTCCTTGGATGCTGATTTACAAAACACATCCTTTTTTATTGTATACAATCATACCATATTTCAATCAAATTGTCGTTTAAAGCCAAGTTTTTAAATTCAAAACACCTCAACTTAATTCTCTAGTCAATATGTACCATTATCATTTTGCTTTTCCGATTCACCGGTACAAATTGCTTTAACCGAACTATAGCCTACCCCTAAACGACTGGCACCCATCTCTATAAACATTTTGGCTTGTGATAAATTTCTGATACCGCCTGAAGCCTTAACTTTGATTCGACCATCTGCAGTATCGATCATAGCTTTGACGCCTTCGATTGTTGCTCCTTCCCCGTTAAATCCGGTAGAAGTTTTAACAAAATCAGCATCTGCAGCTATAGCTACTTCGGTTGCTTTTTTTATTTGATCTATATTCAGCATGGAAGTTTCAAAAATGACTTTTACGATTGCACTATTTTTATGTGCTGCTTTTACAACGGCAGAAATTTCGTCTTCCACCCTGTCCCACTCTTCTGATTTAGCCAAGCTATAATTCATTACCATATCAATTTCTTCTGCACCCTGCTTAACATATATCTCTGCTAAAGCACCTTTAGCTTCTTTTCCACCGTGACCGTGAGGAAAATCCAATACACAGCTAACACGTGTATTTGTGCCTTTACACATTGATACTGCCAGCTCAATATCACAAGGTCTTACGCATACTGTATTCACTTCATAATTAATACCATCAATAATAGCATTTTTTACTTCCTCTTGTGTCATTTCAGGCGTTAACACCGCATAATCAATGTACCTGTTAATATTCATATTAATCCCCCTACATCGTAATTTAAATATTTAACCTTAGTATTTTATTTTATATTATACTAAATAGCTTCACAAAAGTAGTTATAATAAAACAAAGCATTATTCCGGTTAAAGCCGGAACAAGAAATGATATTATCGTCCATTTCCAGCTTTGAGTTTCTTTTTTAATGGTAAGAAAAGTAGTGCCGCAAGGCCAGTGCATTAATGTGAATGTTATGAAACAGACTGCGGTCAGCCATGTCCATCCATTATTTATTAACAGCTCACTAAGCTGATTTAAATTATCCAATTGTAATATACTTTCTTTTGACATATAGCTCATAATAATAATCGGTAGTACAATTTCATTTGCGGGGAAGCCTAAGATAAAGGCCATAAGAATATAGCCATCCAACCCAATCAATTTTGCCAATGGGTTTAGAAAGCCGGCACAGTATGAAAATAAGCTGACATTACCGATTGAAATATTTGCCATAATCCATATAATCAGCCCGGCAGGTGCTGCTATAACAATAGCTCTGCCCAGAACAAATAAAGTTCTGTCAAAAATTGATCTTGCAATGACTTTCCCGATTTGAGGTCTTCGATACGGAGGAAGCTCAAGTGTAAATGATGAAGGTATTCCTTTAAGTATTGTTCTTGAAAGAATTCTGGATAATAGTAATGTCATAATGACACTTAATACAATCAGTACCGTAAGAATAGATGCAGAGATTAAAGACCTGAAAGGCCCTGCAAGGTATCCGGCAAAAAAAATAGTAATCACTGAAATAAGAGTCGGAAATCTTCCGTTACAAGGCACAAAAGTATTTGTTATTATCGCAATCAGCCTTTCTCTGGGCGATTCTATAATTCTGCAACCTGTAACACCGGCTGCGTTACAACCAAAACCCATACACATAGTCAACGCCTGTTTCCCATGAGTGCAAGCCTTCTTAAAGAAATTATCCAAATTAAATGCTATCCTGGGCAAATACCCCAAATCCTCCAATAGACTGAAAAGCGGAAAGAAAATCGCCATAGGCGGAAGCATAACCGATATCACCCACGAAAGGGTTCTGTACATTCCTTGTACCAATAAGCCTTGCAGCCATTTAGGTGAATCTATAAAAGTGAAAAAATCATTTATTTTAATTTCCAACCAAAATAATCCGTCAGATATAATTTGTGAAGGATAATTTGCTCCAATTATAGTGAGCCAAAACACAAACCCCAGAAGCGCCAGCATGATTGGTATTCCAAAGGTCTTGGACGTAAGAATTTTATCAATTTTTCTGTCTCTGAGATTATACTTTTCATTCTCATAGCAAACTACCTTGCTGCTTATTTCTTCAGCTTTAATAACTATATGTGATACTACCTTATCTCTGAAAAGATTATTGTCGATTCCTGCATTTAGCAAAACTTCACGAGCCAATTGCAGCTTTGTTACTATTTCTGATTCTTCCAGAATATCTATATTCAAGTATTCGCTAATAGATTTTATAAGTGTTTTGTCTCCATCTAATAGTTTTAAAGCTATCCACCTGCTGCTGAAGTTTCCTATAATTTTCCTGATGGATGGCTCTAAAATTGCAACAGCTTCTTCGATAGGTTTGTCATATTTTATTATAAAGGAAGGTTTTATTGACTTTTTAAAAGTAAGATCATAAACCTGATCCATTAGCTCTGACAACCCTTTACCGTCTCTGGCACAAGCACCTACTACCGGTATTCCCAATTGTTTTGATAATTCATTTATATCAATATTAATCTTTTTTCTTTTTGCCTCATCTAAAAGGTTTACACATAAAATTGACGCAGTGGTTATTTCAAGGGTCTGTAAAACCAAGTTAAGATTTCTTTCCAAACAGGTTGCATCAGCAACAATTATAGTGGCATCAGGATTTCCAAAGCATATAAAATCTCTGGCTACCTCTTCTTCAACTGAATTAGCCATAAGGGAATATATCCCCGGGAGATCTACCAATATAAAACCTTTTCCCTTATGTAAATATCTACCTTGAGCATTTGTAACGGTTTTTCCGGGCCAGTTACCGGTATGCTGGTTTAACCCTGTCAAATTATTAAAAACTGTGCTTTTTCCTACATTAGGGTTTCCGGCGAGAGCAATTATCTTATCATCCAAATTCATTTTTTCTATCATCAATTGATTTTCAGGATAAGCCGATGCTATGGATTGTTTTTTGGCGCCCATTAGTTTCTTCTCCTCCTTCATTATGGGATCTGCCCATAATTCATCAGTCTCAGTATGATTGTACATACTGAAAACAAATGCTTCCGCCGCCTATAGAGGCGGTGAACATCGTAATAGTTTATATTTCCTCCACTATTATCTGTGAGGCTTCCTCCGAACGAAGTGCAATTACCGCTCCCCTGATACAATATGCCACAGGGTCTCCTGAAGGACTTTTCTGAAGAGCTTCCACCACGGTATCAGAAATAATGCCCAAATCCAGCATCCTTCTTCTGGTGCTTCCATCTGAAATTAAGTCTTTGACTCTTGCTTTTTTACCTAACGGTAAATAATTTAACGGAAAAATATTAACATCCATAGCAATACCCCTTAGTGCATCACAATAAAACACAGTTCAAAAACTATTTATTTCTCTACATTAAGATATGTCTTTGTAATTAATGTGGTGAAAATAGTATTGAATAAACAACTGGGTATCAAATGCATAATATTGCAAATGATACCCAGTTAAACAAAAGGGTGGATTTCTTTATTGCCCTGCAGCCTTCATAACCATATTTTGATGTTCCTGTATATATACTTTTGAAGTTGATGAACTATGTGATGTGCTATTTTTCATATATAAGTCAAAATGTCCGTTTATCCCGTTTTCTATAGTATCTACTCCATGGGGCATTCCTGATACAGACGCAGCTATATTCATTCCGCTGTGATAGATAACAACTGCCCTGGGAGACCATTTCCATGTCCCGAAGAGCGATTTCATTATATTTGTATCATTAGTGGTCAATGGTTCAATATCGGCATGATTATATCCGCCTATCATTCTTGCCTTAAATTGTTTCCCGGTATCTACATCTGTGACAGTGAAGGTATCGCCTCTTTCTACCAAATACTGGCCTTCCAAATTCCAATCCACAGCGACACCTTTTCTTTCCGGTGCTTTATCCTCCCCCGGCGTTACTGTGGTTACCCTTGGTGCATACCCTGATATTGCGATTTTATCTCCTGCGTTAAACCACTCGTCAGCATCCATATAATTGTATTTCATTACCTCTTGTGTTGATCTCCCGAATTTCTTTGCTATTGAAGTCGCGATATCACCCGGCTGTACAATGTAAGTAATATCGGGCCATTTTGTATTATTAGTCGGCGCAGGAGCCTGAGTTTGTTCAGGTGCTGGAGTCGGCGCTGTATTTGATGTTCTGTCCGGAATAGTCAGTAATTGTCCGGGATAAATTGTGTCACCGATATCGTTAGCATTTTTGATACTCTCTATTGAAACCCCGAAGTTTCTTGAAATCTTCCAAAGAGAATCACCCGCTACCACAGAATAAGTATTGTTATTTTTTGATATCTGGTTAGTTATATCTACGGTTTGAGTACTGCTGTTAAGACTTACTTTATATCCCAGATTCTCAGCTATAAACCTCAGCGGCGCATATGTGACGTCATCTATTACAATAGACGGAGGCATCTTGACTTGAACACTGTTTACTCTTGCCAGATTCGACCCACGTATAAATGCAATCATATTATCATTTTTATTTATACCGACTGTATTAGAGCTATTATTCCACCATACACTTCCTCCAATTGACTTTCCCAAATCATAAAGGGGAACATAGGTAGTATTATTATATATAAACGGGCGGGCGCTAAAACTTTGCAGATTTCCGTTCACCGAAACCTTAATATTATAGTTATAAGCGCTCTGAGTATAAGTGACTCCTGAGGCTGGATATTCCGATGCCTGTGCTTTAATTGGAGCAGCCATAAAGAAGGAGGATAGCAAAACCGCTCCGGCCATTATTTTTACCATATTAATTTTAATATTCGGAAATTTTTCTTTAATATAGTCAATTATGTTTTCATTAAGATGCTTTTTATTATCCTCATCTATTCTTCCAAACTCATCGGCAAATTCGACATCATCCATATTAGAATCAATAAACAGAATGAGATCATAACCATCTTTTGTTTCAACCAATTGATAACTTCTAAATAGATCCAAAAAAACTACCCCTTTCACATTGTTACTGTGTCAGGAGTAGTATTCCCGTTAAAATATAAAACTATTAATTTTTACAACGGTGTTTTCATTATAAGGTCTAAAACAGGCCATATAAAATATGTAGCTGTAGTATTATCTCTCATAGTAGGTATAGCCACGAAGTCCATTATCATAAGCCTGCATTATTTCCTTCCTGTCACTTGCGGTTATCAAGCCGTCTCTAATGGCTTCTTCAGCCTTTTCACGGAAATTTACCAGCATATCCTTTGGATCAAACTCAACATATGACAGCACATCGGAAACACTATCGCCATGGATTTCTTTTACTAAATCATAGTGACCGTCAGTATTTATTCTAACACTAACTACATTAGTGTCCCCAAAAAGATTGTGAAGATCACCCAGAGTTTCCTGGTAAGCTCCAACCAGAAATATTCCCAAATAATAATCATCACCGTTATTTATATCGTGAACAGGCAGAGTATGCCGAACATCATGAAGGTCTATGAATTTATCAATCTTACCGTCACAATCACATGTAATATCCGCAATAACCGCATTCTGTTTAGGCAATTCCAGTAGACGATGCAAAGGCATAATAGGAAACAATTGATCAATAGCCCAACTATCGGGTATGGATTGAAATACAGAAAAATTGCAATAATAGATATCGGCTATTGCGCTTTCAATATCCTCAAGTTCAGGCGGAGAATGCTTTAGCTTTCTCTTTGCTTTGGCGATCTGATGAATAGTGTTCCAAAATATTTTTTCTGAAAAAGAGCGCTGCCTTAAGCTGATGCTGCCGTGTTTAAACATATCACGTATTTCGTCACGATAGTATAAAGCATCATTATAACATTCCTGAATATTCTTAAATGTTATACTTTTATTGACATCATACAAATTCTTAATTTGTTCCGGAGTTTCTTCATAAAGCTTTTCCGGAATTTTATACTCAGGGAATTTCTCAACATCCAAGACATTAAACAATAAGACCGAATAATAAGCAACAGTCGTTCTGCCTGACTCGGTGATTATTACGGGGTGTGAAATATCTGCGGAGTCAAGAATAAGCATAACAGCTTCGATAATATCTGTGCAGTATTCCTCAACATTATAATTGCGGCTGTTTGTATAATTGGTATTTGAGCCGTCATAGTCAACAGCCAGTCCTCCGCCTAAATCAAGATAGCCCATAGGTGCACCCTCTTTTACCAATTCGGCGTAAACACGTGTAGCCTCCAATACAGCAGATCGGATGTCTCTTATATTGGGAATTTGAGAACCCAGATGATAATGAAGAAGCTTTAATGAATCCAGCATATTCTTCTCTTTTAAAATATCAACCATTTCTATTACTTGGGACATATTAAGGCCAAATATGCTGCGATCTCCGCCCGACTCAGTCCAATGCCCTCCGGCCTTAGCCGAAAGCTTTATGCGAATACCAATATTGGGAGATATTCCAAGCAGCTCAGATCTTTCAAGTACAATATCAAGCTCTCCGGGCATTTCCATTACAAAAAACAACTTGAACCCCATCTTTATGGCATAGAGCCCTAAATCTATGAATTCTTCGTCCTTATAGCCATTACATATTATACAGGCTTCCTTATCCTTCATAACTGAAAGGGCGGCTATTAATTCTGCTTTGCTACCCACCTCAAGACCATGATGATAACGTTGTCCAAACTTAGTTACCTCCTCAACAACCTGCTGCTGTTGATTTACCTTAATGGGATATACGCCTCGATAGGCTCCCTTATAATTAAGCTTTGTAATCGCATTATTAAAAGATTCATTCAGATAAGAAATCTGAGAGTCCAAGAGATTTTCAAAACGCAATAACACAGGCATATCAAGGCCACGATCACGGATGCCTGCAATAATATCCATAAAACTGACCGCAGCTGCGGGGTTATCTTTATAAGGGTTGACCATAGTCTCACCTTTATCTGATATTGAAAAATAACCGGCGCCCCAATTCTTTATGCCATAAAGCTCTTCAGATTTTTCTTTTGTCCATCTTCCTAAAAGTTCACCTTTTATCATCTTTCCCATCCAATCTAACCAAAAGACTTATAATGCAAACAATTATATATAATAGCACAATGAGCATAAATTTATCAATACAACGATTAATCACATAATTGAGATTATAATTGAGATGACATAATAAAGAAACTCACAAGTCAAAGAAATAAATGATTATAGTAGATTTCCGGAATATGTTAAGACATTTTAAAACAATCATGGCAATACAGACTATAGCATGATAATACATATGGATACCTTAAAAACTATTTCATTATCTTCTTA